>DASXNJ010000062.1:0-6199 GCA_036495145.1 Puia sp. | reverse complement strand
GATGACCGCGATCGCAGAGATGAAAGAGCAGAAAAAAAACTGGAACGCTTGTATTCTTTCATGATCAGACTCCGATTGCCGGGCGGATTGCTAAGCGCCGAACAATGGCTGGCAACCCAGGATATCGCAGGTGAACATACGACAGGTGTGATAAAAATCACGACCAGACAAACTGTTCAATTGCATGGTCTTTATAAATCACACGTCAAACCGACCATCCAGGCATTTAATGAAGTAAAACTTAATTCTATTGCCACCTGCGGCGATATAAACAGGAATGTAATCTGTGCTGCGCACCCGCGCCAGTCCCCTGTTCATAAACAGGTTCATGATTTTGCATTTAAAATCAATGAACTACTGTTGCCAAAAACAAAAGCATATTATGAGATCTGGCTCGACGAAGAAAAGATAGCCGACAAAAAAGATGAAGAAGATCCTTTATACCAGGACCGATACCTGCCCAGAAAATTTAAAATCGCCCTTGCCATTCCGCCTAATAATGACGTCGACGTTTTTGGAAACGACCTGGGTCTGATAGCCATCGTAAAAGATAATCAGCTTCTGGGATATAATATTGCCATCGGCGGCGGCATGTCATCCACTCATGGTAATCCCGCTACTTATCCCAGACTGGCAACAGTGATTGGCTTTGTCAGCGGAGAAGATAAAATATTAAAAACGATTTACGAAGTCGTGACGATCCAGCGGGATTATGGCAACCGTTCCGACAGATCACTCGCCCGTTTGAAATATACCGTGGACAAATTGGGCCTCGACTTTTTTAAAGCAGAAATCGAACGCCGTACAGGTTTTCCACTTGAAAAAGAGAAAACTTTTCAATTCACTGATCGGAAAGATTACTATGGCTGGTTTCAAAACAGCGATCAATTATGGTACTATACGCCATTTATAGAAAATGGTCGCGTGGTGGATGATGAAAAAGTGGCTATGAAAACCGCCCTGTATGAAATAGCGGCAACCAATAAGCTCAATTTCCGATTCACAACAAACCAGAATGTGATTCTGGCTGATATTCATGACAAGGATAAAAAACAGATCGAAGAAATCCTAAAAAAATATCATATAGAAGAATATACCGACTCCATTTCAGAGATCCGGAAAAATTCGATGGCTTGTGTGGCACTCAACACCTGCCCGCTGGCATTTGCAGAAGCGCAGCGTTATCTTCCTTCACTGTTAAGCAAAATCGAACCACTTCTTGAAAAAAACGGCCTTCAGCAGGAAGAAATTATTATTCGCATGACCGGCTGCCCGAATGGTTGTGCAAGATCCTATATTGCCGAAATTGGTTTTATTGGAACAGCATTGGGCAAGTATAACCTTCAGCTGGGTGGCGATCATGCCGGGATGCGTCTGAATAAAGTTTACAGGGAAAGTCTGGATGAAAAAGGTATCCTGCAGGAACTCGATCTTTTGTTAGGACTTTTCGCCAAAGAAAAAAAATCAACAGAATCATTCGGGGACTTTGCAATGCGCAAACAGCTGGTATAATCGTTGCTGAAGGATTTTTTAAAAAATACCGGTATTTAATTTAAACCTCTAAAAAATTAATTATGAAATAAAATTCAAAAGTCTACTAATTTAATAGAGAATTTACTATTTTCGCAACATATAGCCTGTTCATCGTCTGGCGATCAAAATGAATAAATGAGTAAAGAGCAAATACCTGGAATCATGTTAAACAGAACGGACAAGAACCGTTTGTTCCCGGTATTTCTAAAACTCGAGGAACTCGAAGTGCTGTTGGTGGGAGGCGGAAAAGTCGGATTGGAAAAACTGACTGCCATTCTTCATAACGCCCCCGCGACGTCTGTCACGGTTATTGCAATTGAAATGGCGGAGGGAATTAGAAGTCTGGCAGAAAACTATCCCCGAGTCAAACTGATTGAAAGAGCCTTCGAACCGGAGGACCTGGATGAGAAGGAAATAGTGATTGTCGCCGTAAACGATAAATCAACCAGTAATTATATACGCGTTCTTTCCAAACAAAAAAAATTGCTGGTTAATGTAGCAGATACGCCCGAACTCTGTGATTTCTACCTCGGCTCCATTGTCGATAAAGGCAATTTGAAAATAGCCATTTCCACAAATGGAAAGTCACCTACGATTGCCAAAAGAATGCGTGAACAATTAAACGAATTGATTCCGGATGAAATAGAAGGCGTTATACAGAACATGCATACAATCAGGCAGGATTTAAAGGGGGACTTTGTCGAAAAAGTCAGGCAGCTGGATGATCTGACGAAACTCCTCAGTGCCAAACAGGAAAAATTGGAACTGGCTGTTCCTCCCGCGGGTAAAAACTGGACAAAAATTGTTGTATTCTGTTTGCTGGCATTTCTGTTTATGGTGCTCGGTCATGCGCTGCTATCCTATTTACCACTCCATGAAATCAGCACGGGATTAAAAAAAATTCCTGAGTATATAAATGTTCCGTCATTTCTTATGATGCTGATGACCGGTTTTCTGGCACAGATGGTAGACGGTTCGATGGGAATGGGTTATGGAACTATATCAACAACCTTCCTGCTCGCCAACGGCGTGAATCCAGCCATCGTAAGCAGCCGCGTTCATACAGCACGTGTATTCTCCAGTGGCGTTTCAGGTTATAGTCACCACCGCTTCGGAAATATCAATAAAAAATTATTCCGGACTCTGGTTATTCCGGGAGTCATCGGCGCCCTGCTCGGAGCAACTCTTGCATTCTACGGACAGAAATATTCTGTTTATGTGCGTATACCACTTTCGCTTTATACATTATACCTGGGCTATTTCATTGTAAAAAAAGCATTCAGGAAAAAAAATCAGGAAAATAAAATTAAAGGCGCCGGATGGCTTGCGTCGGCAGGCGGCTTTATGGATGCATTTGCAGGTGGTGGTTGGGGATCCCTGGTTACCGGAACGCTGATTACAAAAAGAAGAAACCCACGGTATGTTATTGGCTCTGTTTGCCTGGCAGAATTCTTTGTTGTATTTGCCAGCTCGATCGCTTTTTTCATATATCTGAAAACGTTTTTTTTAATGGATGTTGCCGGCCTGATCATCGGAGGCATCATTGCAGCGCCAATTGCTGCGCGACTTGTAGGTAAAATACCTATGAGGACCATGTATATCGCCGTCGGTTCGCTCGTGGTCATTACCAGTATACTGACCCTGATCAAAGGAATTTCAAATGTAACCGGATTGTGAGCTGATGGCCTGGAGCGTAAAGCTCAGAGCCAATATGAATATTTTATTTTATGATTAAAATATCTGATAAAAAAATATTGTTTTTTTAGTCTACAATAATGATAGACTTATACTCAATGAACAACATGAAACCAAAGCTATCCGACCGATGTAGAAGATGAATTTCAAAGGAAAAAACTGATTTCAACATCGTCATCAAACTGCAATTAAAAATGAATCTCTCCATTCGTAACTTATTTATATCTGCTATTACCGTTTTTATTACCGGCGGAGTCCGGGCACAGGGCAACAACCTGATTTATATTTCAGGGAAAGTGAATGACAAAGAAACAGGAAAGCCCCTGGCGGGTGTCAGCGTTGAAATCAAAGGAACCATCGCGGGTACCATCACCAGCGATTCCGGCAGTTTCAATCTGAAAACAAAAAATAAATTTCCGCTTACATTAGTATTTACATCTGTCGGATTTGCCCCGCAGGAATATGTAGTCAAAGGCATCGAATCAAATTTATATGTCGCATTGGAAACCCAGACTGCTCTGGGAACTGAAGTAGTAGTATCTGCATCGAGGGTTTCAGAATCGAGATTGAAATCACCGGTGGCCATTGAGAAACTGGATATTCGTGCTATCCGTGAAACAGCGTCTCCCAATTTCTATGATGCTCTCCAAAATGTGAAGGGTGTTCAAATGACAACGTCAAGCTTAACATTTAAAATTCCAAATACGAGAGGATTTAATATCCCCAATAATTTTCGTTTCGTACAGATGGTGGATGGAGTAGATATGCAATCGGCAACACTGGGTGTTCCCCTGGGCAACGCGATTGGTCCTACAGAGCTCGATATTGCGAGCGTGGAAATTACACCGGGGGCAGCTTCTGCGTTATATGGCATGAATGCCATCAATGGGATGGCTAATCTGATTACAAAAAGCCCTTTTATTTATCAGGGATTAAGCGTTTACCAGAACACGGGAGTAAATCATGTAGATGGTATCGACGATGCGCCAAGTATTTTAACGGAATCAGCTATCCGTTATGCAAAAGCATTTAATAATAAGTTTGCCTTCAAAGTGAACTTCGGATATATGCAGGGTATTGACTGGCGATCAAATACCAAAACAGATCAGAACCCAAACTATTTACCAAGTGCCAACCCCGGATTTCCGGCATTGAACGGACCCGCTAACAATACTGCTTACGACGGTTGGAATAAATATGGTGATGATGCTCTGGCCGGCAGTAACCTGATTTCCCTGAGTGGTCTCAATATCGATGGTAAAGCAAATCAAACGCTTCGAATAGCCCGCACCGGTTATTGGGAAAATGATCTGGCCGATCCAAAAGTCAGCAACCTGAAATTCGATGGACAATTGAATTGGCGTATCTCGGAACATGCTGAGCTTTCTTATGGATATCGATATGGAACGATGGATGGAACATTTCAGAGAGGTAATAAAATCAGACTGAATGGTTCTTCCGTGCAAAATCACCACATACAATTAAAAGGAAGCAATTATGTCATCAGTGCGTATATGTCAATAGAAAACACCGGCAATTCCTATAATATTAAACCACTGGCAGATAATATGGATCTGCACACGGGTGGGGCTTCAGACACCAAGACACCCACCAGTTGGGGAACAAAATATAAAAATGCCTTACTCCAGTACGCGGCTGACAATGGCGGATCGCTCACTTCAGCAAACCTCGCTGCAGCCAATCAATATGCGAGGGCACAGGCAGATGCAGGTCGTGTACAACCTGGAACGGCGGCATTTAAATCGCTGATGGATACTATTATTAATATCAATAACTGGGATATCAAATCCGGCACCACTCCCGATGCACCTGTAACCGGTGGCGCTGCATTATGGCAGAGAAGCCGTTTGTACAATGTGGATGGTCAATGGGATTTAACACAATACACCAGGTCGTTTAATTTATTGGTAGGTGGAAATGCCAGGTTATATAATATCATTCCGGACGGCAATAATTTCGTGGATTTTTCCAGACCGATTGCAGATCGTAACAAAGAAGAACCGAACGGCACTTTCGGAAGTCTGGTATCGTATAAAAATATTGGCGGTTTTTTCCAGGTAACGAAAACCTTATTTGAGGATAAACTTAAATTGTGGGGATCCCTGCGTATCGATTATAATCCCTATTATAAACCAATTTGGACTCCCCGGCTAGCCGCTGTATATACATTTAAGGAAAAACATAATTTCCGGTTTACATTCCAGGAGGGCTATCGTTTCCCGGCATTGTTTGAAGCATTATCTTTTGTGAATAACGGAAGAGTAAGAAGAGTCGGCAGTCTTCCTTTTATCAATGATGGCCTGGGTTACCTTCAAAACAGTTATACCCAGCAGTCGGTTATCGCGTTTAATGCGGCGGTGAGTGCACAGGGCAATACAGATGCTGCAGCACTCAAGAATCAGAACCTTTTACAGGTTGCAAATCTTCCTGAAGCAACGCCCGAAAAAATTACCTCATTTGAATTCGGATATAAGTCAATTCTCCTCGATAATACGCTCGTTGTGGATCTGGATGCCTATGTCAACCAGTATAAAGGATTTATGGGGCAGGTGCAGGTTTATGTTCCCAATGGTGTTGATGTGGGAACTGATGCGGGTGTCATAGCAATGCTTGACCGTAACCGGGATCCGACTACCGCCTCCGGGGGTAATTCAGCGAGTCAGGGGCAGAGCCGCTATCGCGTTTACACGAACGCAATCAGCACTTATTATAACTGGGGCTCCGCGCTGGCCGTTACCTATAATTTTTATAAAGCTTATACGCTCAATGGCAATATAAATTTCAATAACATGAAAGCGAGTAATCCGAATGATATATTCGTAACCGGATTCAATACCCCTCAGTGGAATACTGCCCTCTCCTTTGGCAACCCAACGGTGGCCAAAAACACAGGCTTCAATATTACCTGGAGATGGCAGGATTCATTTCTCTGGCAAAGTCCGCTGGTGAA
>DASXNJ010000061.1:0-5302 GCA_036495145.1 Puia sp. | reverse complement strand
AGACAAAAAGCGCAGTAACCAGCTTGAGGAAATTGGGATCAATTCCAATCGCCAGGGTAAATGCCAGGACCATCTGAAATAAAAGACTGCCGGCTAAAACAAGCAGGATCTGAAGCCCGATATTAGTAACGTTCATCCATAACCGCAGCGCGTCGGCGATCAGCACAGATCCCAGTCCGGTAATTACGATACCGATGCCCATATTGATATCGGCAAAATTCTGGTATTGAGCCACGAGAAACCCGCTCAGCGCCGTGAGTGCATTTGCAACAGCGAGTCCGATAATTTTGATAATATCATTGTTGATACCCATGGATTTTGTCATGATGGGATTGTTACCCGTCGCGCGCATAGCAATACCGAAATCTGTTAACATCATATAACGTAACAAAAAAACCAGCACCAAAATAATGATCAGGGCGACAAATAACTGATTGTAGAGTTCCGTCCTGAAAATGGAAACGGTATTGAAAAGTGTTTGTATATTGATCAAAGGCACATTGGATCTCCCGAGAATAATCAGGTTGATAGAATACAATCCTGTCATCACCAGAATTCCGGCAAGCAGCGCATCTATCCTGAGTTTTGTATGAATCAGTCCGGTACAAATCCCGGCAACCGCGCCCGCCATCATACAAACCGGCAAGGCAGCAAGAGGTGACCAGTGGTTGGATATTAAGACGGCCGTAACGACAGCTCCCAGTGTATAACTTCCATCCGTCGTGATATCCGGAATATTAAAGACTTTCATCGTAATGAAAATACCCAGGGCCATGGGCCCGAGACAAAGAGATAGTTGAAATGCCGTTAAATAAAACTGACTCATTGAGCAGGTTGAAAATCGGAAGGCACCGTTAAACCAAATTTTTTAGAGACCGCAGGATTAAATACTTTTTTCCTGGTTGTGACCATTTCCCAATGCAGACTGTCGGTACTTTTTGTCTTAAGAAATAAAGCTGCCTGCTCACCAGCCTGGTATCCCCACTGATAGATATCAGCACCAAATGCTGCCAAAGCACCCCTTTGAACCAGTCCTGCCTCGCTTGTAAAGACAGGAATATTTTTTTCATTACACGATTTTATAATTGTCTCAAAAGAACCGAAGACAATATTGTCGGGATTGGCAAAGAAAACGTCAATATTTTTAGTGAGCAGGGAGGCTGTAACCAGGTTTACGTCTGCCGTGGAATTGACGGGCTGATAGATCAGGTTGATATTATTCGCCGCGGCCAGTTTTTGAATCCGTTCCATCGCTTCTACCGACTGTGGTTCCGACTGGTTAAAAATCATACCGACTGTCAGCCTGCCTGACTTTGGTTTGACCAGTTTTGGAATGAGTAAAAAAGAAGTGTCGATGTAGTCGAGCGTTTCCGCCGTACCAAATAAATTCCGGGGGGGATTGCCGGAACTGTCATTCACTTTCATTAATTGAGGGGTCGGCGATACCATCATGAATATGGGTATATCCTTCGTATTTTGAACAGCCGCAATAGTTGATAAAGAAGGACTGGTTGCGATCAGCGTTACCTTTTGCGAGATAAAATATTTTATGATCTGCGTCAGGGTAGGGATATTACCCTGCGCATTCCGGTAGATTATTTTCAGGGTCCCGGTTTTTTCATCAAATCCATTTTTTCTGAGCGCATCCATAAAGCCGGTTTTGGCCTGTTCGATGGTATTGTCCTGGAAAGCGTCGACAAAACCAATAACGGGTACTCCTCCATTCTCCTGATGATTACAGGCCATGCATAACGCAATACCCGCGAATAGAATCCATTTTTTCATGTTATCTGTTCAGATTTTGGAAATCAAATTAAAAATAAACAATATTCCGCTGCTTAAATTTTACGCCAGACAATAAATTCAAATCAGTAACTTTCAATGTCCAACGATGAATACGAATGAACAACAGACTAATCAAGATTTTATTTGGTATTTCCGTTGGCCTTTACATGCTATTGGTATGCATTAATAATATTACAGACTATAATGCCAATTTCCAGTTTGTAAGTAATGTATCCGGTATGGATGATATTTTTTCCCGGGAAAAAATGGGTGGCGGGCCATTCATAGCCTGATGTTGCAACATATCTTTTATACTTTCCTAATTGCCTGGGAAATCATGGTAACCATATTGATAATCCTCGGAGTTGTCAGGATGTTTCGCAGATTCCGGGATGAAGCGTCGGAATTTATGAAGGCAGGAAAAAGTCTTCGGACCGGCTTATGTTTGGGCATTATACTTTGGTTCACGCTCTTTGTAACCGTTGGCGGGGAGTGGTTTCTGATGTGGCAGTCAAAAATATGGAACGGCCAAAACACAGCTTTTATGCTGACGATATGTTTCTTATTATTTCTGATATATCAGAATCAGCCGGATAATAATGCTCATGTATAGCCAGAGTCAAATTATAATCCGGGCGTTCCTTTTCCTTCCGTCAACAATTTGAATAAGCTTCCAGTAATATAATAATCCCAGCCCTTTGTGCAGGACTTATAACATTCAACTTCGGGTGTTAAGCCAAAATGTGTAAAATGGATCAGGGTTTTGCTGTCCAGCTCAGATAGTTCAAAACTAATTTTGGAGTTCGTCCATTCCTGTTTGTCTTTTATAAAATTGAGCTCACTGTCCGTGACCAGCCAAACAACTTTTTTGTCCGGTATAACTTCAACCAGTTTTTGTTTTGACATATGAATATCCCCAAACTGAACGGTGAATTCATCGTTCAGTTTTTGTGAACTGCCCTTCAGATCGTCCGTCCACCATTTTGTAACCTGGTTAATATTTTTGAATACTTCATTTGCCGTACCGTCGACAGTAAGTTCTATTGTATAATCCTGCTTTTTCATTTTCGTATTATTTTTAGTTAGCAGACACCAGTTCCTTTTCGTTTTCGGTTCCGGGTTTACCCTTTCCGTTTGGCTGCCCCTTACCGGTAACAATCAGGTTGCGTAAACTATGCTGTATATAATTTGTCCATGCATCCCGGCAGATTTCAAAACATTCGTAATCGGGAACCAGGCCCAGGTGCGTGAAACGCAACTGAGTTTTGTTATCCTTTTGACTAATTTCAAAAATGATATTTGTACCCTTCCATTCGCTTTTATCCTTCGTGAATTTAAAATAATTGTCAAGCACCAGCCAGACCAGTTTTTTATCCGGAATTACTTCTATTAATTTCATTTTGCATTTATGGACATCCTCATATTGATATGTAAACTCGTCGTTGAGGTTCTCTGTGCCACCGTCAATTTCTTCCGACCACCACCCGCGTACGTTGGTAACGGCGTTGAATACGTCCTTAGGTTTTTGATCTAAGAGTAGCGTGGTTGTAAAATCAGATGCTGACATGATATGTATTTTATATTTGGATGAATGAAAACACAAAGCTATAGTCTTAATTCATTGGTCACATGGTGTGAAATAGACATTCTGTCGGGGCGATTTGGACAACATTTTGCATGTATCTTTGTGCAAATGTCTTATCATGAAACACGTGACCATCATAGTTCCCAATGGGTTTGCGCACATGAGCAGCATCGCCGGTTCTTTTGAAATACTGAACAGGGCCAATCAGTATTGGCAGATGGCGGGGAAAAAACCAGTCATGGAAATCCAGGTTGCCGGTTTTATAAATAAGCGGAAACCCCAATCCGGATTCTTCTCACTAAATCCGATTGACATTAAGGATATAAAAATAACCGACCTGCTGATCATACCTTCTCTTTCTCATGAATATGAAACTGTCATCAAAAATAACAAAGAGTTGATTGTCTGGATACGGGAGCAATATAAAGGAGGTGCTGAAATTGCAAGCATCTGCACGGGTGCATTTTTACTGGCCGCTACAGGTCTTTTGGATGGTAAGAGTTGTTCAACGCATTGGAGTGCAGCAAACGATTTCAGGCGACTGTTTCCGGACATCGATCTTCAGACAGACAGGCTGATCACCGCTGCGCACGGTATTTATACCAATGGAGGTGCATACTCATTTCTAAACCTGATCCTCTTTCTGGTTGAAAAATATTTTGACCGGCAGACGGCCATCAAGTGTTCAAAAGTTTTTCAGATTGATATAGAAAGAACATCACAATCGCCCTTTTTCATTTTTCAGACGCAGAAAAATCATTCTGATGATTTGATTTGCCAGGCCCAGACCTATATAGAGAAAAACCTTCATGGAAAAATTTCCTTCGAAGAACTTGCGTCTATACTGTCGGTCAGCAGGCGAAATTTTGACAGACGTTTTATCAAAGCCACCGGTAACACGCCCGTTGAATATCTACAGCGGGTAAAAGTGGAGGTTGCAAAAAGTACGCTGGAAAAAGGCCGTAAGAATATTTTTGAAGTAATGAATGAAGTAGGTTATACGGATGACAAAGCGTTCAGAGAAGTTTTTAAAAAAATAACCGGTATGTCTCCGTTGAATTACCGGGCGAAATATAATAAGGAGGCTGTTTTGTTTTAAGTATGTTGGCTGTAGTCATTCATACGATTCATTCACTTTTTTAAAAGGATATTTGCCTTTGATCTCTTCGTTCAGGAACTTTCCCTTTGAAAAGGCATTCCGGAATTGGTCATATAAGTTTTTAGGGACATTCAAATAGTCGTAGGCGATACCGGACACAAAGAAGACCCTCAGCCGGTGGCTGGCGGCATCGTATTTGAAATGTTGAATAACGGAAGAGGGCATCCGTTTTACAAAACACAGTTAAAAAACGATGCCAGAAATATCAAAGGAGCCGTTCAGCATAAATACTTACAATACCTGGAAACCGAAAGCATATGGATCGTCCTCATCGTCGATACTGATGATATTATTTCCATAAATTCTTGCCCAACCCTCGATACCGGTCCGGATAGCGGATTTTCCGGCTACCGTTGTCTCTTCTTCGATCGTGCCAGTAAAGGTTGATCCAATGATACTTTCGTGAATAAACAAATCACCTCTCTTTAATTTTCCTTTGGCATGCCATTGGGCCATCCTCGCTGAAGTGCCGGTGCCGCAGGGGCTGCGGTCGATCGCTTTGTCGCCATAAAAAACGGCATTCCGAGCGGTAGATTTTTTATCTAAAACCGCACCGGTCCACAGAATATGCGAACATCCGTGAATCGTCGCGTCTTCCGGATGAATAAAAGAATATTTGTTATTGATATCGCTTCGTAATGCGCGCGCCCATTCAATCAATTTGCCGGTAGTGAAATGTTCAAGTCCCGGAAAATTTTCCTGAACGTCTACAATGGCGTAAAAATTTCCTCCATAAGAAACATCAATGCTCAGTTCTCCTAAAACAGGGCATT
>DASXNJ010000060.1:0-3374 GCA_036495145.1 Puia sp. | reverse complement strand
AGCTCGGTGACAGTCAGAATTTCACAGCCTGGAAATTTCCGCAACACGGTTGATTTCAAATTTGCTTCTAATGCATCGGACCGGTAATATTTTATACAAAAGTCAAAATTGCCATTTGTTTTATAGTATACCTTGTCCGTCGAATCAGCTTCATTAAATGTCGCGATATAATGATGCCCGTCTACAAACCATTTTACGGCAGTGGTCGGTGAAAAATTGCTGAGAAGATGCCTGACTGCATGCGTATTCACTTCATTCAGCCGCAGTACTGCGAAACGATTATCACCCGACGACTGGCCAAGGACGTTCATACTCAAAAGTATAATCAAAAAAAAAGCAGGCAGATGCTGAAAAAGAAATTTGGGAACCGCAAAGCTGCGGTAATGTGTGGCAGGCTTCATGGGAGTGATTATTAATTAATGATAAGTTAACATTAAATTAATAATCAGGCCATTTTATTTTCCGATTACATCAGGTGTTAATTTAAACCACCTTCCATTCAAATTTGATTAAATTTAGTTCGGCTAAAAACACAGGGTGATTCCAGGCCTGCCCTGATTGAAAAATAAAAAAATACGAACATGGAAAGCGGAATACAGGGTCTCCACCATGTGACGGCCATTGCCGACAATGCCCAGAGAAACCATGATTTTTATACCCGGATTCTCGGATTACGCATGGTTAAAAAGACGGTGAATTTTGATGATCCTTATACTTATCATTTCTATTATGGAAATGAAGTCGGCGAACCCGGAACCATATTGACTTTTTTCCCCTGGGAAGGAGTTGGACGCGGAACGAATGGGGCGGGAATGGCAACCGAAATCACTTATCATATAGATCCACGGGCGATGGATTTCTGGATTGACCGGTTTAAAAAACTGAACGTAGTCACTGAAGAGAAGATCGAAAGATTTGGAGAAACCTGTCTTCCATTTACTGATCCGGACGGGCTGCGGCTATCCATATTGAGTTCTTCCATACCGGATAACAGAAATGGATGGGAAACGCCGGAAATAAAATCCCCGGAAGCAACAAAGGGCTTTCACAGTGTAACACTGACTGTCCGGAAACTGGATAAAACAGCTGAAGTACTGACAGATATTCTTGGATACCGGCTGTTATCGCAGGAGGGAAACCGTTACCGTTTTATTAGTCCCGAAATCACAACAGCTTCCATCATTGATATTTTGGAGGAACCGGAAGCGGCAATGGGTCGAAATTCAGCAGGCACTAATCATCATATCGCGTTTCGGGTGGCCAACCAGGAAATTCAAATGGCATTCCGGGAGAAAATATCAAAAAAGGGTTTGCACATAACCAGTCAGATCGATCGCGAATATTTTTTTTCAGTATACTTCCGCGAACCGGGTGGTGTTCTTTTTGAAATTGCAACAGATAACCCGGGCTTTACAGTGGATGAGTCGCTGAATGAATTGGGCACACAGCTCAAACTTCCTAAACAATACGAGCCCATCCGTGCAAAGATCGAGAAGGTCCTGCCAGTCGTTCATTAAATAAATAATTTTAGTGCATCAGGAACTGATTACATATGCGGGTAACAAATTGAATGCAACCAGGGCACTGATTATGATACATGGCAGAGGAGGATCCGCAGACGATATTCTGACTTTGTCAGCAAGTCTGCATGTTGATCGATACTTACTGGCAGCGCCGCAGGCCACCGGCAATAGCTGGTATCCAAAATCTTTTTTAGCACCACAAAAGGAAAATGAACCATGGTTATCTTCTGCCCTTAATCTGGTTCATAAAACCGTTCAGGGAATTAACAGCCGGGGAATAACCACAGAAAATATTTTCTTCCTCGGATTTTCTCAGGGCGCCTGCCTTACATTGGAATATGTTGCAAGAAATGCAAAACGGTATGGAGGTGTTGTCGCCTTCACCGGCGGACTGATTGGCGATCAGGTAAATAAAAATTTATACAAAGGCGATTTTAAAAAAACACCCATATTCTTTGGCAGTAGTGATCCCGACATGCATGTTCCCGTGAACCGCGTTCATGCATCCGCCGACATTTTCAAACAAATGAGTGCGGATGTCACGGAAAAGATTTATCCAGATATGGGTCATACGATAAATCAGGATGAAATAAATAAAGCCAATGTCCTAATATTTAAATAGATTCAGCATGCAAAATCAACACTTCCCGGCAGCAGACAGAGGCAGGAAAAATATCGGATGGCTGAAAAGCAATTTCTTTTTCAGCTTCAGTGACTATTATCATCCGATGAAAAGCGCTTTCGGAACTCTTTTTGCTTTTAATGATGATTATATGGAGATGGGAAAGGGATTCGGGATCCATCCTCATATCAACATGGAAATTATCTCCGTATTGATCCAGGGAAAAATGAATCATATTGATTCCATGGGATACCGAACAACGGTTGAACCGGGAGGCGTGCAGATCATGAGTGCCGGCAGCGGTTTAAAACATGAAGAATATAATATCGGTGACGATGAAGTAAATTTTCTTCAGCTGTGGATACTTCCAAAAATTCAGAATATTACACCGAGGTATCAACAAAGGCATTTTCCAAAGGAAGCCAGGAAAAACAAACTCACGACCATTATATCCGGTGAAGAAGGAACGGAACATTGCTGGGTCAATCAAAATGCTAAACTTTCACTTGGATACTACGACCAGGATCAGATAATTCAGTATACATTCAACCCGGTAAATAAATGCATTTTTATTTTCCTGATCGGAGGATTGATTGAAGTAGACGGCATTTCCTTAAATATAAAAGACGGTCTCGGGATCTGGGATACGGATCAGATTTCTATCCGCAGTCTTGAAAAATCCGAATTTCTCATCGTTGAAACTCCGGTGAATCAGAAGTAATAAATCGAACTTAAAAATGCTAAATTACCAGACATTTTGATGGAGCCGTAAATCAGCGAATCATCATCTTCATCTGACCAATAAATTAAATTTTATGCAAGCCGTTTTATGGAAAGGAATATATCCTGCTTTTTTGACGCCGTTTCATTCAGACGATTCCATCCATTTTGACATGTTCAAAAAAAATCTGGATGCGCAACTCGAAGCCGGAATCAACGGAATCATTCTTGGCGGGTCACTCGGCGAAGCCAGCACGCTGACCCGGGATGAGAAAATGTCTCTGCTGCGATTTGTCGGACAGGCGACCAGCCGGCCTGTTCCAGTGATCATGAATATAGCAGAACAATCTACGATTGAGGCATTACAGTTTGCATTGGATGCGGAGAAAAACGGAGCAGATGGATTAATGCTTCTTCCGCCAATGCGCTACAAGGCAGACGACCGGGAAACGGTTGAATATTTCAGAAGGATCGCTGAAAGCGTGTCTATCCCGATAATGATTTATAAT
>DASXNJ010000059.1:0-16613 GCA_036495145.1 Puia sp. | reverse complement strand
TGGAGTCCACTACACTTCGACTAAAATTGAATTCCATCGTTTCTCTTTATAAGGCACTTGGAGGTGGATGGAATTAATTTAGATATATATATGCAGCCCGGCAATTTTGATTTGATACCTGCTTTTTATCTGGCGGTTCCTTTTTTGTTCCTGCTGATCCTGGTTAACTATCTGGGCTATCGTTTTAAGGGATATCATATCCGGAAATTTCCCGGAACAGAACATGTCGGGATCGGACCTACAGAAGGTTCTTTACTTGGTTTAACCGCTCTGCTGCTTTCCTTTACGTTCGGTATGTCAGCCTCAAAATATGAGACAAGGCGGCAGCATATCGTATCCGAAACCAATGATATCGGGACAGCGATATTGAGATGTGATATGTACCCTGATAGTGTACGCAATCTTCTAAGAGTTGATTTCAAAAATTACCTGGAAACAAGACTTGCATATTATTATGCCGGAGACAACGAGGAGCAGATTAAACAAACGCTGGAACAATCGGATTCTATTTCAAATATCATCTGGCGGCGGGTAGCTTTGCTGTCTCATGATTTGAATAATCGTGTGGCCAGTGAACAAATGGTTCCTGCACTGAATGCAATGATTGATATCGTTTCCACCAGAGAATCGGCCCGAAGATCCACTGTGCCGGCAATGATTTTAATCGTGTTATGTACACTTATTCTCATTTCGGCTTTTCTGTCCGGTTATGGCAGTAAGAATCTGGAAAGGAACAAGGTGCTCGTGTTGGCATTTGCCATCGTTACCACACTCGCCCTGTATCTGGTAGTTGATCTGGATAAACCCAGACAGGGTTTTGTAAATTTGAATGCTACTGAACAGCTGATGGAAAATTTAAGAACGCTTTTCGCAGAGCACCACTAGCGTTTCGAATATCTGTTGTCCTGTATATTTAAAGGCATTAAAAGGTATAATTTGGAATTGATACCTGTTCTGGAGTTTGTTGAAGAAAACAGTTTATTTACGAACAACCCGCTTTGTAGAGACAGTATTTATATGTCCATTGATTTTTACAAAAAAGTCGGATTCACACCTCCGTGGATTTGTTATTATGTCACAGAAAATAAAGACCTGGTCGGATGCGCCGGATTTAAAGGGAAACCTGTCGATGGAACGGTCGAAATTGCATATGGGACATTTGAAAAATGCAGAAATCAGGGAATTGGAGCGAAAATCTGCAAAACATTGGTTAACCTTTCACTGGCAACTGACTCATCGATTCGAATTACTGCCAGAACCCTGCCTGAGAATAATTATTCAACCCGTATTCTCAGGAAAAATAATTTCTACTTTTTAGGAAATGTATTTGACCCAGAGGATGGCGAGGTTTGGGAATGGGAATATAAATCCGTTATTGAAAATGAAATATAAGTATCGCTTTTTGCTGATGGTTCATATCAGCTGTTTTTGTTTATTTAGTTTTACTTCCGTTGCTGCATCAAAAGATACTATCCGCGCTGTTTCACTTCACCCTTTTGGCAGGTATTTGCAAAATCCGAACGGAAATCTCGAACTGATAAGTTCTGCGGTGCATTTTGGTTTTCACTTTACAGGTTCTTATTGTAGTGTATTCGCTTCTCTTTCTGATCCGGGCGCTCATAATTATTTGCAATATACGGTTGACGGTATTTATGATAGGAGAATAAGGGTATCAGGCAATATCAGCCGTTCATACAATATCACAGGTCTTGGAAAAGGTGAACATACCATCTGGATTTATAAGGCGACGGAAGCAGCTACAGGACCTGTTTTCATCCAAAAGGTCACCGGTCACAACATCGCCGCAGTGAGTGTTCCCGACCAAGCTGTCATTGAATTTATCGGCAACAGTATAACATGCGGTGCCCAGGCCGATCCATCCGAAGTCCCTTGCGGTATGGGTGAATATCATGATCAACACAATGCCTACTATGCCTACGGGCCCCGGATTAGCAGAATACTAAACTTAAATTTTATTTTAAGCAGCGTAAGCGGAATCGGTATTTACAGAACCTGGAATACGAACGGTCCCTCCATGCCGCAGGTCTACGAAAAATCGGACTTTCTTTTAAACAGTACAAGAAATTGGGATTTTAAGAAGTATTCTCCTGCTGTTGTCAGCATTGCACTTGGCACCAATGATTTTAGCGACGGTGACGGAAGAATGCCTCGACCGCCTTTTGATAGTGCTGTTTTTGTAAATGGGTATATCCGTTTTGTAGAATTGGTTAAATCAAAATATCCGAAAACCCAAATTGCGCTACTCAGTAGTCCGATGATAAATGGAAAGAAAAGGATATTACTTCAAAATTGCCTTAAAGCCGTAAAAGCCCAAATTGACAAAAAGTATCCGTCAAATAAACGGGTTGCATTGTTTTTCTTTCCGCCGATGTCTGCCCGTGGCTGCGGTGGACATCCGAGCGTTGAGGACCACGCCATACTTGCGACGGAGCTTGTTCCCTTTTTTAAAAAGCTGATGGAATAGTTATCGGATGACAGTCTTTTTACTTTTTGCTTTTCACAATTTCCTTCGCCAGATTCTCTTTGGCCTTCCATTTTATAATTTCAGTGATGAGTTTTACGGGAAGAGGTTTGTTCATTGCAAATCTGATGGTGCCCTTTGACGTTTCATAAGATTTCAGCTTTTCCCTGAATGCTATGATCGGGCTGGCGGTGGGATAGAAGCCGTAGTGTTTTTTTGCTGCTGAAAAAAATGCCAGCATACCTTTTAACCTGTATGCCGGCATTCGATAACTGATCATTTCTTCTGCTCCAGGTGCTGCTGTCTTTATGGTTTTTCTTAGTAAGTCTAGTCCTTCCTGAACGGCAGGGGGGTGTAGGGCAATATATTCGTCAACCGTCGTAAATAGTCCCTTTTCTTTCATAAGAATAATACATCAGTTTCGGTTAAATTATTAAACTATGAACCGGACAAAACGGTATATAGAATTTGAAAGAAAAACCCTTTAAAATCCCGGACTTTAAAGGGCTCCATGAAGGTAAAACTTATTATTGAAAGATCAGGAATTAACTGTCAAAAAGACGGTTTAATTAATGACCTCCCAGATCAAAAACCAATCCGCCGGTAAAGCCAAACTGAAGGATGGTTGCATACGTTGTATAAACATATCCGTAATAGAATGCATTACCGGTTGCCTGAGAGCTGGACAGCAGCTGGGCACCAATCTTTATACCTACAGAACTGGACATCTTGAATTTGACACCGGCTTTGATATCCCAGGCAAACTTTGTTGCTGATGTGGAATTCGGATAATCACTTTTATAAAATGCTGCACCCAAACCAAGACCACCATAGGGTTGAATCTTTGGATTATTCAGTAGATACTGTTCGAAGTTTAATAAAAGGTAAGAGATCACTGTACTGGGATTAACCGTTGCGTTTGGGATATAAGTTGTCGTAGGGGTTTTAGTACTTTGGTATTGATACAATAATTCCAAAGCGGTACCCTGTGCATTCACACCTTCAACGGAAGCGCCAAACATGCCACCTGCATTGATGTAAGTGTACGCATTATTAAAGTTGATTTTATCCTGGAAGGTATACCCACCAAAGGCATTGACCGATAAATGCTGCGAGAATCCCGCCGCAACCATAAAAAACATGACGACAGATAAGACGATAGATTTTTTCATAAATAGTTAATTGGGTGTAAAATTCGGTTTTAAATCCTGAGATCCACTTTTTTCAGTTCGTTTTACTGTTAAATGGTTGTAAATCAAAAGCAATTTATTAAGCAATGGTTATTAAATACAATTTTAGTTTTGAATACAATTTAACTTGTATAGTCATATACAATACTCATACCATGCCCGCACGAAGCCCGAATATTTTCAAACACTCATTTTGTTGTTGTAATTAAAATATTCCGGAACTCAACAGGTCCGTGATCTCCCTGCATCATGATGGGACCGGGTTCACCTTCCCGACTATCGAGCGCACCACCCGTAATACCCGGGATTTCCTGATTAAATATGACCGTCTTCCCATTCACGGCGAGCGTTACCAGTCTGCCAACCAGTGTCACATCATAGCTCTGCCATTCCCCGGCATTTTTTGCAAGCATTTCATGGGGAGGAATAAATCCATAAACAGCTCCCAGATAATCCCTTGTAGCAGGTTTTCCTTTGCTGTCAACAATTTGAATTTCGTATCGACCCCTCAGGTATACACCACTATTGCTACCGGCAGGATAACGGAATTCAATATGCAATTTGAAATCGTTAAACAGCCGGTCACTGATAATATTGGAACCTGAAGCCGGGCTTTTCATGATGCCATTTTCAACCTTCCATTGATTGGGTCCGTTCGTGTGCCATCCTTTCAGGTCTGTCTCATTAAATAACTTTTCCTGTTCTCCCCATACGGGTTCAGTGGTTCTCCATAGGGAAGGTGCCCTTGTGCCGGTTAACGTAAATTTTTTTCCATCGGGCATGGTGAGCCATCCGGCCAGGCTATCTCCCTGAAAGCGGGCTTCAAAAACGAGATCGTTTGAAGCAGTGTCCCACTGCGGGGGTATGGAAAAATGAACGATTCCATTCTCGAAATTTATTTTTGAAATGGGCCTTGAACTACCTCCCTGACCGACATACTCGCCGACCAGTGTTCTTGTACCGGAATGGCGAACTTCCAGCCAGGCGGGGTAAGATTTACCCGAATTATATAAAGTCAGATCATATCTGCCTTCCAGCGGTGATTCGAAAAATCTTTTTTTCGAAATCCTGTGAGCGTGTAAAGAGTATGAAGCAAAAAATAAAAGACAAAAAAAACTGATGGCAGATAAATTTTTCATATCGTTTTCCGATTGGCCGATCAAGGTATAAAAAATTATTGAACCCCTTCCCACCAGGTTGTAAAAACCTGACTGGCATCCAGATCAACAAATTCACCGATCATGGGATGGAGTAAATAAACATTTTTCAATGCAGCTTCTTTGCGTATGCGGATGATCGGTTCATCCCAGGCATGAAGAGACAATGAAAATTTCGCCCAATGCACGGGCAGTAATTTTTTTGCTTCGAGATCAATGGCAGCCTGCACCGTTTCCTCCGGCATCATGTGTATGTATTTCCAATTTTTATTGTACTGGCCGTCTTCCAATATGGCCAGATCGAAAGGTCCAAACTGTTTTCCGATTTCTGCAAAATGGGTATCGTAACCAGAATCGCCGCCAATGAAGATTCTCTTATTGGCTGTAGTCAAAATGAAAGAGGACCAAAGGCTTTTGTTTCTTTGCAATCCCCGTCCTGAAAAATGCCTGGCAGTAACTGCTGTGATTGAAAATCCTTCTTCCGGATTTAATTTTCCGTTCCAGTCCATTTCCTCAATATCATTCCGGTCAAAACCCCACATTACGAGGTTGGCGGCGACTCCCAGCCCGGTAATTATTTTATGAACCCGCGTCCTGAGTTGCAATATGGTTTTATAGTCCAGATGATCCCAGTGGTCATGCGTTATAAATAAATAGTCTATATCGGGAAGGTCTGACACCTGATAGACATCAGAACCTTTAAAACTTTTTGCGGTAAAACGCAGGGGCGATGCATTCCCGCAGAATACCGGATCGACCAATATTCTTTTGCCATCGACCTGCATAAAATAGGAGGAGTGCCCGAACCAGACCAGGATGTTTTTATTGCGATCGAGATGGAGCAGGTCTGTTTTTCTTGAAGGAAGAGCAGCCGGCGGGATATTTTGTTTGCTCTTGCCGAAAAGAAATTCGTTCAAAACGCTGAAGAATCCGACTCCTTCTGTGAGTGCTGGAGTAGAACTTATATTCTGGAATTGTCCGTCACGAAAATTTCGTGATCGCTGAATTTTTTTTAAATCTTCTTCTGAAGGGAGAGAGCCGAAAGCGGCTCCGTTCATAAATAACATAGCCGCTCCAACGATGATCAAAATAACAATTCCGGTTATAAGCATTTGTCTGTTTAACGGACGCAGAGATCAATAAAAATTCAAAGTACTATTTTTCATTGAGTCGCACAATTCCGTAAAAAGCTAACATAAGTGTACTTTTTCGTTGTCACCGGCAGGGCTATTCGGACCTTAGACTGTTAACGGGATTCATCAGCGCAGCTTTGATTGCCTGGTAACTAATTGTTATCAGGGTGATCACCATGGCTCCCATTCCGGCTACCAGAAATATCCACCATGAAATATCGGTTCGGTAAGTATATTTCTGTAACCATTGATGCAGGAAATACCAGGAGATCGGAATGGCGATCGCACAGGAAATGATGACCAGGTTGACAAAATCTTTTGATAACATTTGCCAAAGATTAAATACACTCGCGCCGAGCACTTTTCGTACGCCGATTTCTTTTGTGCGGTGTTCTGCAACAAAGGACGCGAGTCCGAATAATCCAAGACAGGAAATAAATACAGCCAGGATGGCAAAAAACGTAGAAAGATTTCCTATCCGTTTTTCGTCCTCGAATTTTCGCGCATATTCTTCATCGGTAAATTTATATTCAAAGGGTGCAGCAGGATTATATTTTCTAAATACGGCTTCCACTTTTGCAAGTCCTTCCTGCATGGTGGCGGATGGTTTCAGCCGGATGGTTATTACATTGGCCCACCCGCTATTTAATATAAATATGGTTGGTTTTACCGGTTGGTAGGGTGATTCCATGATCATATCTTTTATTACTCCAACCACATGATGGGGTGTCGTATCCCATTTGATAGTCATGCCCACTACGTCTTTTATTCCGATCAGTCTGACCGCGGCTTCATTTAGTATCATAGCAGAGGAATCTGTCAAAAAACTTTTTGAAAAGTCCCGGCCTTCTTTCAACTGCCAGTTGATTGTTTTTCCAAAGTCATAGGTAGTGGCCACGGTTCCGAAAAGTGGCAGGCTATTGGGATCCTTACCAGCCCAGCTGAATCCGATGTTGTTTGACCATACTGAGGTGGACGGACTGGAAGATTCCGCCATATTTTCAACCTTTCCGGTAGCCAGCAAATCACTTCTCAACGCATCATAATGACCATACAGATCGGGCGTATTCATCATAACGGTGATTAAACCCTGCCTGTCATAACCCACAGGTCTGTCTTTTGCATATTGAATTTGACGATATACAATGATTGTCCCGATAATCAGGGCAATCGAAATACTGAATTGAACAACCACCAAAACTTTTCTGGGTAAACTCGCGAACCTTCCGACCCGGAAGCTTCCCTTCAATACTTTTATCGGTTCGAAACCGGATAAATAAAAAGCCGGATAACTTCCGGATACCACTCCGGTGAAAAGCGTAAAAGCCAAGATAAATAACCAGAAATATAAATTAGCACCCGGCAAATGAATTGTCTTATCTGACAGCATGTTAAAAAAAGGTATCAACGCCAGCACCAGGCATAGTGCGATCAGTAATGAAAAAAAAGCGACCACAATGGATTCGGTAAGAAATTGTTTGATCAGCTGAGGCCGCAGGGAGCCAACTGTTTTTCGAATACCCACTTCTTTTGCCCTTTTTTCGCTTCTTGCGGTGGAGAGATTCATAAAATTGATACAGGCTAGTAACAAAACAAATACACCGATTAATCCGAAGAGCCACACGAACTGGATGCGACCACCTACTACTTTTCCATTTTTGAACTCATTCATTAAACGCCAGTTATCCATGGGTTGCAACACCAATTCTTCCACGCCATCCTGAGCGGCGTTCAAATGTATCATGGAAGCTTTTTTTATTTTCCCGGTTGTTTTCTCAAAAGCACTGTGTTCGTTCAACTGTACAAAACATTGCCAGGAATGATTACCCCATTGAGTGTTCGCATTTTTTAGCCAGTTCTCCGTGGTGATATATTTATCCCAGCTCAATAAAATTTTTGTATCATAGAGGCTTGTATTTCTGGGAAAATCCTCAAATATACCTGCCACTTTCAAATCATACCGGTTATCCAGTCTGACTGTTTTATTCATGGGATCCGCATTGCCAAAAAGAGATTTGGATACCGAGGCGCTCAATAAAATCGCGGAAGGATCCCTGAGGCCATGTATATTTCCCTGCAATATATTTATCGAAAACATGATTGGGAAAACCGTTTCCACCCACATACCGGAGGCGCTGATCTTCTTTTCACCGAATCCCATAGTGTGCCCGAAATTCCAGGAAGCCATGCTTACTGATTTAAAGTCACTTCCGTATTTATTTCTTAGTTCAGCTCCCAGTGGCATGGCAACGGCATCTCCGGTACCAGTTTCGCCATTGAAGGTTTGGGTGGTCATAACCTGCGCAATCCCTGAATGGTTTTTATAATAATGATTGAAACTGATTTCATCCCAGATCCAGAGGGCAATCAGAATAGCTACAGCCATTCCGGTTGCGAGTCCAATGATATTGATGGCAGAATAGACCTTACTCTTGATCAGGTTGCGCCATGCGATGGTAAAATAATTTTTAATCATAGACGTGACCGCCTGATTTTTGCGTCCGGCAAAAATAAAGACCCTCTTCCTTGGGATTTGTTGCTTCGTTTGAAAAATATATTTAGGTTTTAAACAAAATGAGGTTGGCGACATATATAAACTGTTATCCGCCAATGTTTCAAAGGTTATTTAGATTATATTCATATTTCAGCCAACCACAACCAAACTATTTGAAACAATTATTTTTCATATGCATGCTGTTAGTTTGTTGTGACCGTATTTTTGCGCAATCTTCAGCAGAATTATCAAAAGACAGTTTATCCAGGCAATCTGCAAAAAAAGACAGCTCAGGCTTTGATCGTTTTAATGCAAAAGGGGAAGCTCTGTTCAAAATATTGCCTGTTCCCATTTACTCATATTCTCCTGAAGCCGGAAACATATTTGGACTGGCAAAATTCAATGTCCTCAATTTATCTAAAAAAGATACCATCTCAAAGGCTTCCAAATTATCGGGGGTTTTTACCGCATCCACGCTGGGCCGTATTAACGCCTCTATTGCAACGCAGCTGGTTTTCGATGAAAATAAATACGTCATTATAAGCTACGTGAATTACAAAAAAGAACCTGAATACATTTGGGATATAGGCAACACCATCACGGAAACTCCTGATCAGGATATGATAAACCGGTTTGTTTTCGCAGCAACGGCTCTTCGATTGGTTGCTAAAGATTTTTATGTAGGTATACCATTCGAGGTAGCTGATTACTTCGGAATCACGACAGATAGTAATAGTGTACTGATAAAAGAAAACGCCGTCGGTCTTCAGGGCGGGACCAGTGTCGGAGTGGGTATAGCGGCTGCATATGATACAAGGGATAACCGCTATAATTCAAGACGCGGATCATACATTATCGGTACAACAATTTTTTATCCTGGCAGCTGGGGCCCTTATGCTTTTTCCAAATTTTCACTCGACGCCAGAAAATTTCTGCCATGGAAGAAGAATGTCATCGCCGGACAGGTTACGACCAGTTACGCGAATGGCAACGTTCCGTTTTACGAACTTTCGGAGTTGGGTGGAGATAGCCAGATGCGCGGATATTACCAGGGTGGGTTGCGTGATAATGTTTTGGTGGATGCCCAGGTTGAGCTCCGATTGCATGTCTGGAATATTTTTGGTATTGTCGGATGGTTTGGTATAGGACAGGTTCAACACTCTTACAGCCAGGTCGCTATGGATCAGTTTCATTTATCCTATGGACCCGGACTGCGCATCAGAGTAGATTCAAAGCACGATACCAATCTGCGTTTTGATTTCGGATTCGGTCCTGGTGGTATACAGGGTTTCTACGTAAATTTCGGTGAAGCATTTTAGTGTAAAAAATATATTCGGACATCCTGTTTTAACAGGTTGAAAAGAATAACGCCACCATTTTTAGTTAACTTCCAAAAATAATAATTTCATTCGTCTGCCCGTTAAGTTTCCGTAGGCAGTAATCCCGAGCTTGGATGTTTTTTCGTTCAGCGATTATCAGATAAATATATTTATGAAGTACCTGGTCGTCATATTTGTTTTTTTGGGTTCTATTCTTTTTATTCATTGCGGTTCCCAGAAAAAAGTTGAATACGATATTCCTTCACACTATGGAAAGGAAGCAAGGGAAAACGCTATTGACTGGTTTGAAAAAGGGAAAATACTTTACAAGGTCGACTGTGCCGGCTGTCACGGGATTTATAAAAAAGGGAAGGACAGTGTTCCTAATTTCACTAAAACACAAATTGACAACTATAATGCGATGTATATCAAGGGAGATCCTAAGAATCATTCCGTTGCCTCCAAATTAAGCCCTGATCAATTGTATTATATACTCACTTTCCTAAGACTCAGGAAAATAGACAAATAGTGATCCGGGGTTGGCAAGTGGTTTGCAAGTAATTCTTCAGAAATAAAAATTGGCCTTTATTTTGTTGATTTAAATTATTTTTTTAAAAAACCGAACACTTTTTGGTCTGCCAATCAATAAATTGTCTTTAATTTGTGTGTTGAAACGTTGGGTCTGCTATAAATGCACCCATTCCCTCAAACACTCCGATTGCGAGTTTTTTAGAATCCTCTGTCATCTACCCTTTAATCCAATCCTCCCGGAATGCCAGGTAACCTCCAGTAATTGCTATTAGTATTAAAGGTATCAATTCATAACCTTATCCGGAACAGTATGCCCCAGACCCTAAGATTCACCTTCCGATTTGGAATCGAGAAGTACTTACATGTTCTCCTGTTTTCTATTTTTGCATTCAATATTTCGCAGGCCCAGAATGCTATTGTTACTGAAAATGCAAATGCCGGCGTTCCTTCATCGCAATGGGATATTACATTAAATAGCAATGGAACTTTTGGTGACAAAACCATACAGGGTTTCGGCACTGATATAAGCGTAAACGTCGGTGGCACCATCAATTTTAAGATAACAGTTACTTCGGGTACGGATAAAACATTCGGAATTAAAATTTACCGTATTGGATATTATCAGGGGAATGGAGCACGTCTGATTGCGGATCTGGGAACGGCTTTTACAGGCATTACTCAAAATGCATGTTCCTTCGATAACACCACCGGACTTACGGATTGCGGCAACTGGACGACCAGCGCAAGTTGGGTAGTTCCGGCAACGGCTGTTTCAGGACTTTATATTGCCAAATTAACAAGGTCCGCCGCAGGAGGTGGAGGTTCCAGTCATATTGCTTTTGTTGTTCGCAATGATGCAAGCACTTCGCAGCTTTTATACAAAACATCGGATGCCACCTGGCAGGCCTATAATCCTTACGGTGGATATAGTTTGTATGTGGGAGCCGGAATGCCATTCAATCACGGAGATAAAGTAAGTTATAACAGACCTTACCTTACCAGGGACGGAGGAGGAGGTGGGGGAGCATCCGAGGACTGGTTTATGAATGCTGAATATCCGATGATCCGTTTTCTTGAAGGAAATGGATTTGATATTAGTTATACAACAGACGTTGATATAGCGCGAAGCACAACCAACCCCATTACAAACCATAAGGTGTTTATGTCTACGGGACATGATGAATATTGGTCTAAGGAAGAAAGAAACACAGTTGAAGCGGCAAAGTCTGCAGGAAAAAGTCTGGCATTTTTTAGTGGCAATGAAGTTTACTGGAAAACCAGATGGGAAAATAGTGTAGACGGCACAAACACACCGTTTCGTACGATGGTTTGTTATAAAGAAGGCACAATCCCAACACCGGGAGAGAATGCCTGTGGCGGAAAATGTGATCCGAGTACGGAGTGGACAGGTTTATGGCGGGATGGATGCAGTTTCCCGAGTGGCAATGCATGTAAGCCCGAAAACGCCCTGAGTGGTGAGATCAGTTGGGATGGAACAACAAGTGCCATCCTGGTGCCCGACACTTATAAAAATCTGAGATTTTGGAGGAACACTTCAGTAGCCGCTCTCGCGGCTGGTCAAACTGCTTCCATGACACCCGGTACGCTTGGCTACGAATGGGATTGGGAACAGTATCAAAGCAGTTATCCTCCCGGACGTATAACCATGTCAAATACATCATTCGACGGTCACGTCCATAAATTATCATTTTATAAAACAACGGGAGGAGGGCTCGTCTTTGGAGCCGGCTCGGTTCAATGGTCCTGGGGACTCGATCCCAACCATGATAGCAATGAACAGGGTGGCGGGGGACCGGCAACAGTTGCCATGCAACAGGCAACCATTAATTTATTTGCGGATATGGGTGTTCAACCGGCCAGTATTCAGTCTGGTCTTACGATCGCTACTGCATCGACCGATGTAACGCCTCCGGTAACGAAATTTACGACACCCGCTACTGGGACGACTTTTACCTCTTTATCAGCCATCAGTTTTGCGGGAACAGCCACCGACGTGGGTGGAGTAGTTGCCGGCGTTGAAATTTCATTTGATGGTGGCGTAACCTGGGCGGCTGCAACCGGAACAACCAGTTGGACCTATTCCTGGACTCCGATAGGAAATGGAACTTTTACTGTGATAGCCCGCGGGATCGATGATTCCGGTAATTATACTGCAACAGCTTCTTCACCTTCCATCACCGTTACTGTAAATGCCACGGCTCAAAATTGCCCATGTACAATTTTCGGGACTGCTGCTCCAGCTCCTGCCGTGACGAATGAAAACGATAACTCAGGTGGTATTGTGGTAGGTACGAAATTCCGCTCGGCTTTAAATGGCACGGTCACGGGAATTCGTTTTTATAAAGCTTCGGGTAATAGCGGTACGCATCAGGGCTTACTTTATAACAATACAGGTACTTTACTGGCTCAGGCAACTTTTACCGGTGAAACTGCCACAGGATGGCAACAAGTTAGTTTTAGCAGCCCGGTTACCATCGTTTCAGGTACAACTTATATTGCGGCCTATTTCAGCAGCTCTGGAAATTACAGTTCGACCAATAACTATTTTTCAACTGCCATTGTAAATAGTCCTTTGACTGGTTTGGCTGATGGAACGGATGGTACGAATGGTGTTTATATTTATGCTTCCGCACCCGCATTTCCAATCAATTCTTATCAGAAGGGAAATTATTGGGTGGATCCTGTATTTACGAATACAACCACGATTACAGCGAATGCAGGCACAAATCAGACAATCACTTTACCAACCTCATCGGTAACCCTGAATGGTAGTGCTTCAACGGGTGCCATAACAAGTTATGCGTGGACATTTGTTTCCGGTCCCAACACGCCGGTGATTACAACGCCGACTACAGTTTCAACAACGGTAACCGGATTGATTCAGGGGGTATATGTTTTTCAATTATCATTGAATGGAACCGTAAGCACATCTCAGGTTACCATAACAGTCAATCCTGCTCCGGTACCAGTGGCCAATGCAGGCACAAACCAGACAATCACTTTACCAACCTCATCGGTAACCCTTAATGGTAGTGCTTCAACGGGTACTATAACGAGTTATGCGTGGACATTTGTTTCGGGCCCCAATACGCCGGTGATCACTACACCGACTACTGTTTCAACTACAGTAACCGGATTAATTCAGGGAACTTATATTTTTCAACTTTCAGTGAACGGAGGGGCAAGTACTGCCCAGGTCTCAGTTCTGGTAAATCCGGCCCCACCTCCGGTGGCGAATGCAGGTCCTAAACAGACCATCACTTTACCTACCTCAACCGTAACACTGAATGGCAGTGGATCAACGGGTACTATAACAAGCTATGCGTGGACTTTTGTTTCGGGTCCCAACACGCCAACTATCACAACACCGGGTGCTGTTTCAACAACTGTAACCGGACTGGTTCAGGGGACTTATATTTTTCAACTCGCTTTGAATGGCGCTGCAAGCACTGCAAAAGATACCGTGATTGTGAATCCGGTCGCAGCCCCGGTAGCCAATGCGGGAAGCAACCAGACAATTACTCTGCCTGCTTCGTCCGTAACTTTAAATGGTAATGGTTCAACAGGTACTATAACAAGTTATGCCTGGTCAATGTTATCGGGTCCGAACACACCTGTCATTACAACTCCATCAACCGTTTCAACAACTGTAACGGGACTTATACAAGGGACTTATACATTCCAGCTTTCCTTAAATGGAGGGGCCAGTGTATCGCAGGTCACTGTGAATGTTGTTGCGGCTCCGACTTCAACGACAATTTTCACAACTCAGACACCACCAACTATTACTCAAAATGATGGGACTGCACTTGAGCTGGGTGTAAAATTCCGCGCAAGTATTGCGGGTACAATTACCGGTATTCGTTTTTATAAAACAAGCACCAATACCGGCACCCATACCGGAGAATTATATTCTTCCACAGGCACCAGGTTGGCACAGGCAGTCTTCACAGGTGAAACCGCCACAGGATGGCAACAGGTGCTATTCAGTTCGCCAGTAACAATCACTGCGGGCACTACTTATGTAGCAGCTTATTTTAGCAGTTCAGGTACGTATACCAGTTCGACAAATTACTTTACTACAGCTGTGGTGAACGGACCGTTAACTGCTTTAGCGGATGGAACGGATGGTTCCAATGGGGTATACAAGTATTCAACAACTCCCGCGTTCCCTACCAGCACCTACCAGAAAAGTAATTATTGGGTGGACGTTTTATTCTCGTCCGCACCGGTGCCACCTGTAGCCAACGCCGGCGTTAGTCAAACCATTACACTACCGACTTCTACTGTTACTTTGAATGGCAGTGGTTCAACGGGTGCGATAAGTAGTTATGCATGGACGTTAGTCTCAGGCCCCAACGTTCCAGTTATTACAACGCCAAATACTGTTTCAACAACTGTTACCGGTCTGATTCAGGGGGCATATATTTTTAAATTGTCATTAAATGGAACCGCAAGCACATCTCAGGTTACCATAACAGTCAATCCGGCTCAGACTGCTGTGGCAAATGCAGGTGTTAATCAGACAATCACTTTACCAACCTCATCGGTAACCCTGAATGGTAGTGCATCAACGGGTACTATAACAAGTTATGCGTGGACATTTGTTTCCGGACCTAACACGCCGGTGATCACAACGCCGACTACAGTTTCAACAACAGTAACCGGATTGATTCAGGGGACTTATATATTTCAACTTTCATTAAATGGTGGAACCAGTGTATCGCAGGTTACCGTAACAGTCGTTCCGGCTGCAACCTCCACGACTATTTTTACAACGCAGACACCTTCAGTGACCACTTCAAATGACGGGATTGGTATTGAAACCGGGGTCAAGTTCCGAAGCAGCGTGGGTGGTATGATAACCGGTGTACGTTTCTACAAGACATCAGGTAATACGGGTACTCATACCGGCGAACTATATTCATCGATCGGCACACGGATCGCGCAAGCTGTTTTCACAAATGAAACAGCCACCGGATGGCAAACAGTTCAATTCAGTACACCCGTACCCATCACAGCCGGTGTAACTTATATAGCTGCTTATTACAGCAGTAGTGGAAACTATATTGCCACAGACAATTATTTCAGCACCGCAGTTGTAAATGCTCCATTAACTGCACTGGCTGATGGAACAGATGGACCAAACGGAGTATTTGTTTATGGGAATTTTGCCGCATTCCCGGTCGATGATGGTTCAAAAACAAACTATTGGGTGGATGCAATCTTTAACGGATCCATCAATAATGTTGACGTTACACCGCCGGGGATTGTAGTAACCAGTCCCGCGTCAGCTGCAACCAATGTAATTGCCAATACAACTATCAACGTGTTCTTTAACGAACAACTTAATCCTTCTACGGTGTCTGGTAATACTGTTTTCCTTCAAAATGGAACAACCAGTGTTGCATCCACTGTTATCAACAATACGGAGGGAGGTGTTACCCTGACACCGTCAGCGCCGCTAAATCCCAGCACGGTGTATACTGTTACGGTAAAAGGCGGAAGCGGTACAAATAAAATTACGGATGTTGCCGGCAATGCTTTGGCAAAAGATACAGTTTGGAATTTTACGACTGCTCCCAAGGCGACAACAGTAATCCCTGCCAATGGACCTGGGGGACCGATTCTGCTGATCAGCGGGGCATCAAATGCATTCAGCCGTTATCCTGTTGAAATATTGCGGGCAGAGGGATGGAATGCTTTCAACGCATTGGATATATCAGCTGTTACGACAACGGAAATCAACAAGTACGATGTGGTCATTGTCGGAGATATTACTTTGACAGCAGCGCAGGTTACCATGTTAACGACCTGGGTAAATGCGGGCGGTACATTGATTGCTTTTCATCCGGATCCACAACTATCAGCATTGTTAGGTATTACCTCAGCAGGCGGAACGCTGTCTGATAAATATCTCCTGGTAAATACAGCCCAAGCTCCGGGACTTGGAATTGTGAATCAGACTATTCAATATCATGGTTCTGCGAACCTTTATACGGTAAATTCAGGTACTGATATTGTTGCCACTCTTTATTCAGATGCTACGACTGCAACTATTTATCCGGCTGTGACCAGCAGAAATGTAGGTACGCTCGGAGGGCAGGCTATTGCGTTCGCTTACGATTTGGCGAAATCAATAGTTTATACACGACAGGGTAATCCGGCCTGGGCAGGTCAGAACCGTGACGGGCAGGATGCCGTTATCCGTTCAGACAATTTATTTTTTGGAAATGCATCCTTTGATCCGCAGCCGGATTGGGTAAACCTGAATAAGGTTGCAATA
>DASXNJ010000058.1:0-2874 GCA_036495145.1 Puia sp. | reverse complement strand
CCTTTGATGCTTTCAAGCTGTCGGGTTTGTCCCTGCATAATCGCCCGGGCGAGTTCATCCGGTTTCATTGCTGACAGCATCATCCGGGCAGTGGATGCCCCCACACCCGATACACTCAGCAACTGGATAAACATTTCCCGTTCTCCAGTATCAAAAAACCCAAAAAGAACTTCATCATCTTCCTTTACCTGGTGATAAATATGCAAAAGCCCCTTGTCCAGGTGCTGCATCCGGGAAAAAGTATACAGACTGATCTGCACTTCATAGCCAACGCCCTGCACATCTATGTGGATGAGTGCCGGAGTTTTATAAACAAAATCGCCCCTGAGAAAGGTTATCATGAGCGCGAATTTAGTATTTTTAAACCGCGTATATCTTTTATAAAAACCAACGATCTTTGTTGAATGACCCAAAAGATCTCAGCTGCCATTACTGCTGTAGGCGGCTATCTGCCAGAAGATATTCTCTCCAATGGCGACCTCGAGAAAATGGTAGACACCAATGATGAATGGATCCGAACCCGGACCGGTATTTCCGAAAGAAGAATACTGAAGGGTGCTGACAAAGGCACATCCGATCTCTGCGTTCCTGCCATTCTTCAACTTTGCGAAAAGAGAGGCATCCATCCTTCAGAAATAGATTGCATTATTGTTGGAACTGTGACGCCGGATATGCTGTTTCCTTCCACGGCAAACCTCGTTTGTGAAAAAATCGGAGCCGTCAACGCCTGGGGTTTTGACCTGCTCGCTGCCTGCAGCGGATTTTTATATAGTCTGACCACAGGCGCTGCGCTAATTGAAAGCGGCAGATATAAAAAAGTTGTAGTCGTCGGAGCCGATAAAATGAGTTCCATTGTGGATTATAGTGACCGGAGCACCTGTATTATTTTTGGTGATGGAGCCGGAGCCATTTTACTCGAACCCAATTTTGAGGGATATGGGTTAAATGACAGCATTCTGAAAAGTGACGGTGCAGGAAAAACCCATCTGCATATGAAGGCAGGCGGATCACTGAAACCGGCGACGATGGAAACCGTTGCCCGCAAAGAACATTATATCTACCAGGAGGGACAGCCCGTTTATAAATTCGCCGTTACCCGTATGGCAGATGTGAGCGAAGAACTGCTAAAAAGAAACAATCTGACCGGATCTGATATTGCCTATCTGGTTCCCCATCAGGCCAATAAAAGAATCATCGATGCCACAGCAAACCGTATCGGATTGTCGGAGGACAAAGTGATGGTTAACATCCAGCGTTATGGAAATACAACGGCGGGTACGATTCCGCTTTGTCTTTATGACTGGGAGGACAAGTTGAAAAAAGGGGACCTGCTTGTACTTGCTGCTTTTGGAGGAGGATTCACATGGGGCGCTTCTCTCATTAAATGGGGGTTCTAAGCCTAAGGCGTAAGGCCTAAAACTTAAGGCTTCTATCAGCTGCCAACTTTGCCTACCAACGGGCAGGCGCGAATCAAAATCATGGAAATAAAAATACGTAAAGCCGTTACTTCAGATTGCGAACGAATGATGGAGCTGGTGAAAGAACTGGCCATATTTGAAAGAGCACCCAATGAAGTAACGGTCACCCTGGAACATTTTATTGAAACCGGATTTGGAAAAACCCCGGTATGGTATGCGCTTGTTGCCTTTGCTGAGGATGATCCGAATCAAAAAATAATCGGCATCAGTCTCTGGTATATTCGCTATTCCACCTGGAAGGGCACCCGTTTATATCTCGAAGATCTGATTGTGACAGAAGAATTCCGGGGCAAGGGAGTCGGAAGGAAATTATTCGATGCGACAGTTGAAGAAGCCCGGCAGATAGGCGTAAGTGGAATGATGTGGCAGGTATTGGACTGGAATCAGCCGGCCATTGATTTTTACAAAAAATACGGAGCAGACATCAGCGATGAGTGGCTTAATTGCTCGCTGAATTTACAACCTTAACCCTGATCGTGTGGCTTATTCAACTCCCATCGCCTGAACTGTCTTATCTATTTTTCCAATAAGTCCCTGCAATACTTTACCAGGGCCGATTTCAGTGAAGTGCGTGGCTCCGTCGGCGATCATCGCCACAATAGACTGGGTCCATCGTACGGGGCCGGTGAGCTGATCGATCAGATTTTTTTTGATTTCTTCTTTATCCATCACGGCCTTGCCAACAATATTCTGGTAAACCGGACAAGCGGGGTTATAAAAAGTTGTTTTTTCGATGGCAGTTTTTAATTCTTCTCTTGCGGGTTCCATCAGCGGAGAATGAAAAGCACCACCCACCGGTAACACAATGGCTCTGCGCGCACCGGCTGATTTCATTCTTTCGCAGCCGATTTCAATTCCTTTTAGCGAACCGCTGATCACTACCTGACCCGGACAATTAAAATTCGCGGCCACCAGTACTTCGCCCGTTTCAGATTCTATCTGGCGGCAAAGAGATTCAACCTGTTCATCCTCGAGGGCCAGCACCGCAGCCATCGTTCCCGGATTTGAAATGCAGGCTTTTTGCATCGCTGAGGAACGAATGATCACCAGTCGCATGCCATCTTCAAAACTTAGAACACTGTTTGCGACCAGGGCAGATAATTCTCCCAGGGAATGACCCGCGACCATTTCCGGCCGGGCATTGTCGACTGTTTTGAAAGCTATAACGGAATGAAGAAAAATAGCGGGTTGTGTAACGTTTGTCTGTTTCAGGTCTGCTTCGGAACCGGTAAACATGATATCTGAGAGTCGAAATCCGGCAATTTCATTTCCCTGTTCAAAAAGTTTTTTTGCAAAAGCACTGTTATCATAGTGGCTCTTTCCCATCCCCGGGAACTGAGAACCCTGTCCAGGAAAAACATAGGCGTGCTTCATATTTGACTTAGAGGTTAAAAAA
>DASXNJ010000057.1:0-1582 GCA_036495145.1 Puia sp. | reverse complement strand
CGCGTTCAGGAGGGTATTCAATTCGATCCCAGCGGATTCGCCGGCGTGATCGGTCATCAATCCGCCATATTACTTCCCTTCCTTTTTTTTTCGCTGGTATATTTTATTTATCGAATCTGCAGGAAATATGGTTTTCGGTTTGCCCGGATTCCTGATGATCAATTATTTCTGTTATGTTTTTTTATACCGCTCTTTCTGGGGTTTTTTGCACTTTCTTTTTTTTATTGGGTAAAAATAAACTGGATGATCCCGGCATACATAACCGGCATCATCTGGGTATGCAGATACTGGAATATAAAATGGCTCCGCTATCAATTAATTTTTTCACTGATCATACATCTGGCGATGGCGGTGGAAATAATATTTTATATCGTACCCATTCGCTCTGATGATACCTGGTTCGGGTGGAAGGAATTTTCGGTTAAAGTAGAAACTGTACGGAAAGATTATCCCGCAGCATTCATATTTTCCTCAGATGACTATAAGACATCCGCCATTCTCAATTTCTATTTGAATGAAATGGTTTATTCAAAAAATGTAGTTGGAGAAAAAGCGCTTCAGTTTGATTTTGTCGGTACAGATTTGAGGTTGCTGAATGGCAGGGACGCAATATTTATAGACTCAAATCCCCATTTCGACGATCTTGAAAATGAGAATAAACGTATCCCGCCATTTTATTATACCTACTTTGATCACATCATTCCGCTGAAGCCCATTTTAATTGAAAAAAACGGGAAGATTCAGAGGAAATTTTCTTTGTTTCTTTGCAAAGATTACCACTTTAAGCCAAAAGCCTGAAAACGATCGGTCAATACGTATTTGAACACTTAATCACATCTGTAAAGTCGACCAAGTTCAATTTGTTAAATTTACTATAGAAAGCGTATCGGGTTCTTTAAATCACCTGTATCACAGAACAAAATAACGAATGAAACACTTCCAACATACCAGGCGGAATATTATATTCGTTCTTTATGATGATGAGATATCCATTGAAAAACCTGATCCTCCTGTTTGGGATTGCCTTATTCCTCTCCTGTTCCAGTTCTAAAAAATCAGCATCCTCAAAAGAAGAACAACAGACTCTTCCCGAACCACCACTTTCAGAATTGGATATTCCTGTCAGATTTGCTGCCGCACCCATTCTGGCTAAAGTTGAGCATTGGGTTCCATTAGAATTTACTTCAGATTCGTGGCCACAGTTCATGCAGCCTTCCTGTGACTTTCGGTATAAATATAGATTTGTACGAACGCCCCTTCAAATATCATGTAACAATAATATTTTCAATATACGTTTTGGCGGAAATTATCAGGTAAGCGGTAGTAAATGTCTGTGCACAGCTGGCATACCTGTAACGCCGTGGATTTCTGGAAATTGCGGATTTCCACCGCAACCTCTTCGTAAAGTAAATATGGCGATGAGTACCAATCTTCAGTTTCTTTCTAATTACTCGATTCGTTCCACTACGACCATCAATCAGATACAGTCTGTAGATAAATGTGCCGTTTCCATTTTTTCCAGCGACATCACCCAACTGGTGATGGATAGTATTCGTTCCTCTTTGATTGCATTTACGATTGC
>DASXNJ010000056.1:0-14230 GCA_036495145.1 Puia sp. | reverse complement strand
CAAATATTACGGTTCCCACACAGGCATCGGTCGGTCAGGTAGTGGATGGTACTGGAACCATCAGCAGCACCGGTTTAATCGTCTGGAACCTGACACTGCAAGGGAATCCACCATTAGTAAGAACCAAGAGCTGGCAGAAACACTAATCAGTATTAATATTCAAAATATGAACAGAATTTTCAAAATATCCGGAATCATCGTTTTACTGTTTTCAATTTCCTGTACAAGAAAATTGGAAGATCCGGGAGCCACCAATACTGTTGCCATGTCGAATGAATGGTGGGTGACCCTTTCATTGAACGGGAAAGATTTAATTGGCAACCCTGTACTTTTTAGTACTTACAATACTTCTCAAAACGTTTCAGATTCACTTTGGCTGGACGATCTGAATAATGGATATCAATTTAAAGTGAAAGTATTGGCAGATCCGAAAAACGAAACATTTTCTGTTGATTCCGCACAGAACGAGTCCTACGATATCAGAGTGCATATTGCGAACGGCAAAATCATTCCCAAAGGCGGAAAGGGTAAAACAACCGGGAGCATTGTTGACAGCATCTACATGGAAGCCTCTTTTGGTGATGATCCGGGAGACACTTATATCATCAGTGGTGTTGCCCGTTCACGCTGGGCCCAGGATGATTACTGATTATAACTTTGTTTCCATTTTGGATGTTTTCCATTTGATCTTTCTTCCGGTAATAATCTTAAATACAAAAGGATCGGTCGCCGGGGTTAATCCAAACCCAGCACCGATATTTAATTCCCAATTGGCATTATTCAACAGGTCATAGGCAATGAATAACGCATGATTTTGTTGTGACCCCTGGTCAAAATTTGTGACAGGCCCCGTGTCGCCATAATATTCGATACCGAATGCTGCATTCTTAAATACAGCATAGGATAATTTTACATTGGGTTCAAAAGTCGGTACCGAATTATTGTAATTGCTCTTCAGGGAAATCCCAAATGTCGGATTCAGTGATGCATAAAATCTGCCCCATTGTTTGTCAATGATGGGTCTGATTTCAAGACTCCATTCATCATCAGCGTAGGCTGGTTTTTGATATCCGATTTCCATCGACAGGCTCAGGCCGAATGGAATACCCCAACCGGCGGGCGCCATCACGCGCGGGCGGAGATGTGCGCCGACAACCTGATAACCATAACCCGGTGTGTAATTTGTAAAAAGGTACACACCTGTTTCAAAAATATCTGTTATTCCGGTTGTGATTTCAAGGGTTTCATGCAGTGAATGATTGGAGGGAAGAACACCATTCACAACTTGTGTGCTTCCATCAAAAGTAAAATTACTGTGTAGTTCAAACATAGTAGACCCCTTGGCCTGTGTCTGGGAAGCATACACTTGTATTTCATAGTTATTCTGCGCCTTTGAAGAGCCCGGATATATTATTAAAATAAAAATGCAGATATACCCTATTGGGGGAAAACGTATAATATGATTTATATTTTTTCGCATCTAACTGATCATGATGTAAATAACAGTGTAAATATAGATTGGTAAGTAATGTCCTGTACCTAAATTTTTGAGAACAATCCGCTGATAATACAAAACTTGTTAACTTAGTATTCTGCTGCTGCCATTACATTATTTCCTCCCCGGGAGGGTATTTCTTATCTTAATACATATCTACATGCGTATTCAAACTGAACCAATAGGAAGCATTCCACGTCCGATTGAATTGACTTTGGCAATCAAAGCACATGCAGCAGGTCAGCTCAATGACCGGGATCTGCAGCAGGTATTTGATCATGCACTTGCTGAAACGATTAAGAAATTTGAGTCGACGGGTTCGCCGGTGATCACAGATGGTGAACAAACAAAGCCGAGCTTCGCCACATATCCTATTCAGGGTTTGCAAAATCTGTCTCCGGACGGAGTAATCATTCCTTTTGCGGACGGTCATACCAGGCAATTACCCACCATCACCTCCGGCCCTTTCCGTTATCAGATATATGCAGATACTTATATAAAAAAAGCAAAGCAACTTACTTCACAACCCGTTAAACAGGCCGTCATTGCTGCATCGGCCATCAGTCTTTTGTATCCGGCAGCAGGAATTGATGGATATTCCCGTGATGAATTCATCAGTGATCTTGTAAATGAATCTGTAAAAGATATCAGAAGAAGCCTCGACAGCGGCGCCTATAATGTGCAGATCGATTTTACCGAAGCAAGACTTTCCCTGAAACTGGATCCGAGTGGTGGATTATTACGATCCTTCATCGATCTGAATAACCTTGTCCTGGGCCGGTTTACAAAAGAAGAAAGAAAAAAAATCGGCGTTCATTCCTGCCCGGGTGGTGACCATGATTCAACGCATAGTGCTGATATAGCTTATTCGGGGTTGTTACCTTTATTATTTCAATTAAATGCAGGAAATTTTTATCTGGAGTTTGCAGGCGAAAAAAATAAGAGACAGGTTTTGCACACGATCAGGCGCGCGATGAAGCCGGGTCAGGTCATATTCCTTGGAGTCACCGATGTCTTAAAACCCCGGATCGAAACACCGGAAGAAATACGGGATATTGTTCTGGAAGCGGCTGAAATCATTCCTGTAGATCAATTGGGCACCACCGATGATTGTGGATTTTCTCCATTCGCAGATGACGATTCGACATCCCGGGAAATAGCTTTTGAGAAAATCAGGTCGCGAGTTGAAGGAACAAAACTGGCGGAAGCGATTATCAGTAAGAAGAAACATTTTTTTCAATTGTAAGTTCGAAAGACGCTGACCTGTTATAAGAATTAATGATTCTCCGTTGTACTTTAAAGTGATATTAGAAAAGCAGGTGCAATGATCTGAAATAAGTTTTATATAAAAACCTACGGAACTCCATCACATACTGGGTTTTCAGAAAAAATGGGGGAGCTGAAAATCCCCCTTGCCGGTCATCCTTTGACACGCATTATTATTGGAATTGAAGGGGAAATACGGGAAATTTGAAGCTATCGTTTTGATATTATCATCCCGTTGAGCAGCCTGTGCAGGGCCAATAAAAATCGAAATGAAACCAGGATCGACTGCTGTTTTCTGCATTATCTTTTTGTTCGTCGTGCATCCTGCTAAAGCCCAAACCGCTCAGGAAGACAGTATCTTTTATCAAACAGCCATCACAAATACGCTTTCGATTTATAAAAAGCAATTGGGCGATCAGTCCCCGATTTATAACGGGAGTCGTTACTCACCCACCGGGTTTATATTTCAAAGCGGCAGCCCTTACTTTATTTCTGATACTTTCAATGAGGGCTCAGTCGTGTATGATGATATTTTATTTGACAGTGTTTATCTGTTATACGAAGACATGAGGGAATTACTGGTTTCCCGTAATACTAATTACCTGCTTCAACTCGTAAATCAGAGAGTGAGTTCATTTATCATTTCGGGTCATTCTTTTGTTCGTCTCACTTCCGACAGTTTTAAAACGGACGTCCCCAAAGCCGGCTACTATGAAATACTTTACCCGGGGCGTTCGCAGCTATTGAAAAAAACATTGAAGAACATCATTGAAGAACCTTCGGTATATGAAAATACGGTCATCAGGCAAATAGAAGAAACGGAAAATTATTATATCAGAATGGGCGGCTCTTATCAGCGCGTAAGATCCAAATCGGAATTACTGGCACTCATGCATGATCATCAAAAAGAAATTCAGAAGTATATAAAAAAAGTCAAATTGAATTTCAGGAACAACAGAGAGGATCTTCTGATCCGGACAGCAGAATACTATGATCAAATCGCGAAATAGGATGTGCTCTTCAAAGTATCTTTTATCTGGTTTGTTTTGTCTGGGTTTTTGCCTCTCATCGCTTTGGGCACAAAAAAATCCACAGAACCTGATCAGCGGCGAATTTAAAGATCTGACCATTCAGGAATTAACAAAACAACTCGAGCAGCAGACAACCTATTTTTTTTATTACGATATTACGATGTTTGACAGTATTCGATTTACGGTTACTGCTGACCGGGAGCCGCTGAGTGTGGTGATGGACCGGGTGTTCGCCAAAAACGATTTTGCCTGGTCGGTTGGGCGTTATGATGAAGTATTTCTGACGAAAGGAACTTTTATCCAGACAAACTTAACGATCGCCCGCGTTGATTCGGTAAAAAGGAAACAACCTGGATATGTTGAAGTGACCGAAATAAGAGACCAAAATGCAGACGTACAGAATGCAAAACTTGAAAACAAACTTTATCAGATAGGAACGAACACGGCAAACAACGGACAGGCCAATGCGCTGGTTAGCGGATATGTCCGGGACGCTAAATCCGGAGAGGCCATATCCGGCGCCTCAATATATGTTGACAAGCCAAGAATTGGAGTGGCTTCTGATCAATACGGTTATTATGCGATTTCACTGCCAAAGAGCAGACTGATCCTCAATATTCAAAGTATCGGGATGAAGGATACCCGGCGACAGATAATTTTATCAGGCGACGGTAAACTGAATATAGATCTGCAAAGCCTGGTGATGATGTTAAAGAATGTAACGATCTCGGCGGAAAAGATCAGCAATATCAGGGGCGTACAAATGGGCGTTCAAAAACTTGATATAAAAACACTGAAGCAGGTGCCTGTAGTTTTTGGTGAGACGGATTTATTGCGCGTTTTGCTCACCCTGCCCGGTGTAAAATCTGTAGGCGAAGCCAGCACAGGTTTAAATGTGCGTGGTGGTTCTGCCGACCAGAACCTGGTACTGTTCAATGATGCGACGATCTATAATGCATCTCATTTTTTCGGACTGTTCTCTGCCTTCAATCCCGATGTTGTAAGAACGGTGGAATTATATAAGAGTAGCATTCCGGCCAGATATGGCGGACGCTTATCTTCAGTCATAGACATTGAAAGCAGGGAGGGAAATAAAAAAGAATTTGCAGGTTCGGCAGGAATTGGCCTGGTTACGAGCAGGCTGGAAATTGAAGGGCCGCTGGTAAAAGACAAAACTTCTTTTATCCTGGCCGGCAGAACGACTTACGCGAACTGGTTATTGAATTTGCTGCCACAGCAATATAAAATGAGTCGCGCTTCTTTTTACGATCTGAATCTGAACATCAGTCATCAGATAAACAAAAACAACAACCTGTACCTGACGGCATATGCAAGCAAAGACAATTTTAATCTGAACAGTGACACGCTATATGGATATGGAAACCTGAATTTATCACTGAAATGGAAGCATTCATTCAATGATAAGATGTACGGCATTTTTACTACGGGTTATGACCGGTATAATTATTTTATATCCAGCGAAAATAATCCGGTGAATGCGTATAAACTGGCTTTTGATATCAACCAGTCATACTTCAAAGCGCAGTTCAATTATTTTCTGAATTCCAAACATGCTCTGGAATATGGTTTCAACACGCTTTATTATATGCTGGACCCTGGCACCTTTGTGCCTTTTTCAAAAACATCGCTAATCCTGCCGGATACTGTACATCGGGAACAGGCATTGGAATCTGCGCTCTATCTGAGCGATAAATTTACGATCACGCCAGAGCTTCTGTTGGAAGCCGGGCTGAGATATTCCACGTATAATTATCTCGGCCCGCAGAATGTAAATGAATACGCGCCGGGTCTTCCTAAAAATCAAGATAACCTGACGGCCGTAAAATCTTATTCGTCCGGCCAGAATGTAAAAACTTATGGAGGACCTGAATATCGCATATCCATGAGGTATGCTTTTTCCGATAATTTTTCGATGAAGGCAAGTTATAATACCGAACGTCAGTACATACACATGTTGTCCAACACCACGGCTATTGCACCCACCGATATCTGGAAACTCAGTGATCCCAATATTCTGCCACAACTCGGGAGTCAGATTTCTCTGGGTGCTTATAAGAATTTAAAAAACAATACCATCGAAACCTCGGTAGAAGTATATTATAAAAATATACAGAACTATCTGGATTATAAAAGTGGTGCCATACTCGTTTTGAACCACCATATTGAAACAGATGTGCTGAATACAGAAGGTAAAGCATATGGTGTGGAACTGATGATTAAAAAGGCTACCGGAAAATTAAATGGCTGGGTTAGTTATACATTTTCCAGAACACTAATAAAAACCGATGATACTACGCAAGGTGAGTTGGTGAACAAGGGAAACTGGTACCCGACAGATTACGACCAGCCAAATTCAGCAACACTGGTTGCCAATTATCGGGTCAATCACCGCTTTAGTGTTTCCCTGAATTTTGCTTACAATACCGGTCGTCCGATCACGCTGCCGATTGGTGTATTCCACTATGATAATTCTTTCAGAACATTATATTCTGACCGTAATGCCTACCGGATACCTGACTATATCAGAGCAGACCTTTCCATGAATATTGACGGCAATCATAAAGTGCATCAGAAATTTCACAATTCATGGACGATTGGCGTTTACAATCTGTTTGGAACGCATAATCCTTATTCAGTTTATTATATTTCTGAAAATGGCGCAGTGAATGGTTATAAACTGTCCATTTTCGGATCTGCCATACCATTTGTAAATTATAATATCAGATTTTAATTACGGATGAAATTAAGAACCTGGTTTTTTTTAATGTTGATACTGGGCGCCTGTAAGGATAAATACATGCCCCATATCAATCAACCGGCAAGCGGATTTCTGGTCGTTGAGGGATACATTAATTCAGGCAACGATTCCACATTCATTAATCTGAGTCGAAGTTCGGGCCTGGATAGCATTCAGATTTTTCCCGAAGCAGCTGCTGAGGTTGAAGTTCAGTCAGAGCAAGGTGCCAGTTATCCACTTACAGAGCAATCAGGTGGAAAATATGCCATTGACCATCTACCCATCGATCCTTCACAAAAATACAGGGTCCATATCCGGACTTCCAATGGGAGAGAATATTTATCTGATCTGACAGAAGCGAATATAACACCGCCCATTGACAGCGTGAATTGGAAAGCCGGACCAAATCTGGTGAATATCTATGTATCTACGCACGATGCTCAGAAAAAAAGCATTTATTATCAATGGAGTTTTGAAGAAACATGGCAGTATAATGCCCCTTATATTTCCAATTATATATATGCGCCTACGGATACTGCGGCAGATTTCTTCCACCTGATTCCGAGACTTGATGGCGTTGATTATAATTCCTGCTGGCTTAGCAGTCAATCCACAAATATTATTCTCGGTTCAACTGCAAGTCTCAATGCAGATATCATATCAGAATTCCCCGTGCAAAATATTTCTTATGATGGTTCAAACCGGCTGGTTTACCGTTACAGCATATTGGTAAAACAAAATGCGCTGAGTAAGGAGGCCTACGAATGGAAGCAAAAGCTTAAAAAAAATACAGAACAGCTGGGATCTATTTTTGATGCTCAACCTTCTGAGACGGGTGGCAATCTGCATTGTACGACAGATCCCACAGAACAGGTGATCGGTTTTATAGGATGCAGTTCCCAAACGAAAAAGCGAATTTTTATCAACCGTTATGAGCTCCCGGGTGTATCCGTGTTCACCGGATATGAAATCTGTATGGTCGATTCAGTGAAGAGGATAAATGAGGGGAATGCTTTTAGTGACACAACTTATGAGTGGGTCATTGATCATTTGTACCAGGGGAATGATATTATAGGTGCAAAAGGCGCACTTCGAGCATGTATTGACTGCAGGTTAAAAGGCGGCGTTATTGTGAAACCAACTTTCTGGTAATTATTAAAAGCTGGAATATTAAAGAATGAGTTTAATAAAAATAAAATTTCTTTTCCTTTCCTTACTGGAAGGCCTGTTGATTATTCCGGCAGCATATCCGCAGGATAATACGCGGGAAAAAAACATCCAGATTGCCTTCGATCAGTACCGCAGCCGGTTTATGCAGGAAAAGCTGTTTGTGCATACTGATAAAGACACATATATTTCCCGGGAGATCTGCTGGTTCCGGATTTATTATACAGATGCATTTTTTAACAAGCCATCTACGATCAGTAAGATTGCCTATATTGAAATTCTCGACATAAACAATCAACCTGTTCTGCAGCAAAAAGTATCGTTGAAACCAGGAGAGTCGGATGGATCTATGATCATCCCGGTCAATATTCCTTCAGGAATTTACCGCTTCAGGGCTTATACCAGCTGGATGAAGAATTTCAGTCCCGATTATTATTTTGAAAAAGATATTCAAATTATAAACCCGCAGAATTTCCGGGAGGAGCCTCAACAATCCAAATTAAAAAAATATGACATACAGTTTTTTCCGGAAGGCGGAAACCTGGTTCAGCAACTGGAAGCAAAAGTGGGTTTCCGAATTACGGATGCATACGGCAGAGGACTTGAGTGCGATGGAATCGTAGTCAGTTCCTCGGGTGATACCATACTTCGTTTTCATCCGGTGGTGATGGGTATTGGTCAATTTGTATTCATGCCGGAATCAGGGCGGACCTACAAGGCCCTTATTCATTTCCCACAAGGTGAACTGGTAACAAAAGAGTTGCCGGAAGCATACCCAAATGGTTTTGAATTGAGCGTTTCCAAAACAAAGGAATCTTCCATCACCGCGCTCGTAAAATCTTCTACCGCCCTGGATGCACAGGATGTTTATTTGTTTGTCCATGGCAGCCACCAATGTCTGCCTGTAAAAAAGAAAAAGCTGGTTAACCGGGAAGTTGTGTTCACCATTAAACCGGAAGAAATCGAAGACGGGATTTCGCGGATTACTTTGTTCGATCAGTCGGGAATACCGGTTTGCGAACGCCTTTATTTTAAATACCCTGAGAAAAAATTGGATATTAATGCATCCTTGCAACCGCAATACAAAACGCGTGAAAAAATAAACATAGATGTCGAAGTGAAAGATGGATCAGGGAATAATTTATCTGCAGATATGTCCGTGGCTGTATACAGAATGGATTCGCTCCAGCAGCCGGAAGAAATGAATATCCTTAATTACAACTATCTGACTGCCGAGCTCGGACCTGTCGAACACCCAGCTTATTATTTTACGGAAGAAGGAAAATCCCGGAGCGAAGCAATGGATAACCTCATGTTAACGCATGGCTGGAGAAGATTTATCTGGCGTGATATGCTGGCACAAAAGACTTTCCCGATTTATTTTTCACCGGAGCATAATGGCCATATAATCAGAGGCAGGCTGGTTAACAATTTAACCGGTGCCCTGGTGACAGGAGTTGCTACATATCTTTCAGTTCCCTCTTCCCGTACAGAATTCCGTGTAACCAGCAGTGATAGTCTGGGCCGTGTAAAATTTGAAGTGCCAGGTTTTTACGGATCTGAAGAAATTATTCTTCAAACGGATCCCAGGGAAGACAGTACTTCCCATATTGAGATATCGAGCCCTTTTTCTGATCAGTATACTCATAACCGGATACCCCGACATTCAATTCCTTATGTACTATCTGCCTCACTGCTGGATCACGCGATTGCCGAACAGGTGCAGCATGTATATAAAGGTATTCACCTGAATCAGTTTTCCATTCCTATTGTAGATACGAATACTTTTTACGTGGAACCTGACGAAAAATATATTTTGGATAATTATACACGCTTTCAATCCATGGAAGAAGTGATCAGGGAATATGTTGTTTCCAGCAATGTAGTTCTGAAGCGCAACCGGTTTCAATTATTTCTGGCGAATAAATCCCAAAAGGAATTTTTCGATCAGGAACCGCTGATCCTGATTGACGGAGTTCCATTTTTTGATGCCAATGAATTATTCCAGCAGGATCCGATGAAAATACGGAGACTGGATTTATTGAACAGGGAATACGCCATCGGATATCAGAATTTTAATGGCGTTATCAACGTTACAACTTACAAAGGTGATCTGAATGGTATCCGGTTGAATACACATCCGCTGATCCTTGATTATCCCGGGATCCCGGAACAAAGAGAATTTTATTCACCCATATATGAAACGGAAGAGCAGGTGAACAGCCGGATGCCCGATTACAGAACGTTGCTTTACTGGTCGCCCCGGATATTAAAAAATGATGAGTTCAAAAAAACAATTGAGTTTTATTCATCCGACATACCGGGTCAGTATGCCGCAGTAATCATGGGTCTTTCTAAATCCGGTATACCTGGTACCCGGACGGTTTATTTTACAGTAAGAAAATAACGATTACAATACCTGCGCAGGGCAACAAATTTTATGGAATCCCGTTGAAATTTATGGTGTTTGATCGAACCCAATCGCCATCTTAATTTCTCACAAGGGAGAACTTGGGCAAATTAAGAAAAGAATTGCGACATTTGATGCTGTTCGTCCCTTTTAAAATAGCCCTTTACGCTGAATGAACCTGAATCAATTCTTCCGGATTTTTATTTGCTGCAGTTTCATACTTGCATGTAGTGTCAGGCTTTACGCCCAAACTGAAGACAGCAAAAAGCTGATAGCCATTGAAAAAAGGCGCTTTGATGCAATGATCCATAAAGACACGGCCCTCCTCAAAGTATTGTTGGCAGACAGTCTGACTTTTATCCATTCAAGCGGTGTGATTGACAATAAAATTTCATTTCTGAAGGATATTGGTTCCGGGCGTATTTCTTATATGTTCATCATTCCGGAGAAATTAACCTGTACGATAGATGGCAATTACGCCTGGATTTTCGGAAGGGCCAATGTGCGGTTTAAACTGGCTGTAATGACAATGGTCATAGATCAGTATATCAGTTTTGTTGAAGTATACCGTTTGTACAAGAATCAGTGGCAAATGGTTTTGTGTCAGAATGCGCGGATTGAAAACAATGCGCCTTATTTCAATAATGCAGTGCCTCAGGTAAAAAGTGGTTCCATTCCTTCCATTTACTAGGTTTTAATTCATCAGTATGCTCATAATATTAATACAACCGATCCTTTATATACCTGTTCCGTTCCGTCTTTAAATTCAATCACAATGATGTACACATAGGATTCTGCCGTTAGAGGCTTACCGTTTTGAAGGCCGTTCCATCCATAGACCGGATCATTTGCCGGCACATTTTTCTCCTGAAAGACAGCCATACCCCAACGATCGAAAACGGAAAAACTCCGTATAATTTTTATATCCTGACTGCCGATCACATAAAAAATATCATTCCGGCCATCTCCGTTTGGTGTGAATGCATTCGGAATGCTCACGCGGCCTCCCGATACACGGTTGACCCTTCCGTAACCTTTTTCCCTGCAACCATATTGATTTTGAACTGCAACCTCGTATTGCTGACTATAGTTGGATGTCGCGACCGGGTCCGGGCAATTTATACAGGACAATGATTCGGGAGGTGACCAATCATAGGAAACAGCCTGATCCCCGGATATTCCAAAATGCAGAACTACTGGTGAACCACGGAAAACGGTTGTGTCCGGAGGATAAATGGAAACAGAAAAAGGATTGTAAGTAAAGCTACCGGCGTTGTTTGAATAATCTTTTTCCAGGAAAAGACTGTCAGACGGTAATGTCAGCGGTGCGGGAAGACTGCTGTCATTCACAACCGCAAAGAAACTTCCGGGAGAGACGCTATCAATAAAAAGTGTATAGGAAACCTGTTTTTTCTGATTATCAGTTTGCAGGGTAACAACCTGCTTGAGTAGATGAGCAGTATCAGTGGATGGATCTCCATTGTAAAAGGAAACAGTTAACCCATTTGGAACAATGCCCATTGAAAATTCATTTTCCACTGTGAAGCCACACGAAACACGATTGTCGCTGGCGCAAATCATGCTGTCAATATGGATTGTATAGTCATCAACCGGAGGAACTTTTATGACAACCGATGCACTGTCAATACATTGATAACTGCTGGTAACAATTACTTTTTTTGTGATATTGTCTTTGCCTGCTGTAAAGACAGGATTCGCGCAGTCCGTGCAACTGAGACCCTGCGAATTGCTCCATAAATAACCGGATACATTTCCGGGACTGCCAGAGGCCAGCAGTTGCAGCGTATCACCGTATAAAACGGTTGCGGAAGGAGGGTCTATTCTTGCTTTAAATTGAAAATTGCCTGCTGCCGCAATATTATTACTGTAATTCAATTCAGGCACCGTCGTATTGGGGAAATTTACCGGAATACTACTGCCGTTATCGTTTACAACGGCATAGATACTGTTAAGACCGGATCTTCCAACGTCAATTGTTCTCTCAAAACTGGCACAACAAAACCCCGCTATGGCAGACGGCAACAGGAATACTGTATCCAATTTTTTTGCCGTATCCGTTGCCGGATTGCCTTCATAAAAACTGACCGGCGTGCCGGAAGGTAACGGCGCGTAGCCATGATTGCATACCTGAAAGCTGATCTTTATTTTGGTTTGTTCAAAACATACAACATCTCCCAATCCGATATCAGCATCCACTGTAGGATCAGAAACCGTAAAATTGAATTTTTCTGTAGTGTCAGTACATCCGCCATTGATAGCTACAAGCCAGATTGAATATTTACCCGGAGAAGAAAAGATCTTGTTCAGATTGTATGTTGTGCTTATCATTTGTGCCGGCAAACTTGAGTCACTACTGATCCACCATTGATAACTTGCTGCATTCACGGAGCGGTTGGTAAATAAAATACTGTCATTTATAATCTGGTCTTTGGAGGCGATTATTCTCTTGTCGGGATAAAATCTTGCCATTACTCCGCATCCGACAATAACCGAATCAGAATAGTTCGCAAAACAAAGCTGGTTCGAATTAAAAACTTTTAGCGATACCTTGTAGTTACCCGGCTGGGCAAAAATTTGAGAATAATCAGGACTGTTTGTGCCTACAGGTTGATCATTGACGGTCCATTGAAAATTTGTTCCGCCGGAGGACATACTGTTGAATTGTATCAGATCGCCTGCAGCAGGAAACCAATTGTTTCTTATAAATGAAACGGTTATATTTTCAGAGCAGGGAGGATTGCATTTATTACCAGATACGATACTACTTCGTATTCCCGATAATATATTTCGCATTTTTGAAGCCTGACCCTCTGTAAAAGAATTTGTACACGGTCCGCTGAAACTCATAAAATTGGAATCCAGGTCGGGCATATCTTTTGTAAAACCGCTTAATGTATCGGAACTGCATGAATTCTGGTAGCCGGCGCATCCGCTTCCCGGTCCGGATGCCGGTGGGGTGTCGCATATACCGTCTCCATCCGTGCCACAATTCGTATTCGTACAGCTCCCGATAACAAAACTGAATTGGAGACCCAGGTAAAATCCCATCTGCATTGCCAGATCTGAGCCAAATTCATTCGTTACAATACCATCCCGGTAATCTCCGCCGGGAAGAAAACTGGTAACATTTCTATTATTTCGTCTCGACCAGTTACCACAGGAGAATGTCGTAAAATATTCATCTTTTATACTGTCCACCAGCCAGATATTACAATATGATTTTGTGTCCCAGGAAACTAATTTTTTCAGCCGGTCAATTTCGATATCGGCATCAAAATCGCCGAGCACTGACTCTGTCCGGGTGATTCCGGAACTGATCCCTCCATCAGGATCGATCTTTGCCAGGCAAAAACTGATACCGGTGTTTGCTCCGTTACCGGCAGAATAATTGCCTGCATGGGCAAATGCATTATTCAGATCTTGCACCGCATTCTGAATTTGCAGATCTGTAATTGAAGCAGGGTTACTGCTGATAATATGAAAAACGAGGGGTACGGTAACTGAAGAGCTTTGAGAAAAGCAAGTCAGGCTTGATTCCCAACATAAAACGATAAAAACGATTTTACGGAGAATAGAATCAGGTTTTTAAAGTGGTTAGTGGAGTTTTGAAATTGTTCAATAATTGGGCCACGCGGTTATTTTGGATTCAATGAATTTCAATACTATTTATAGTCATAATTTATAAGATTTAGTAAGTTGCAGATTATCAATACGGTTATATAAGTATAATTCATCTTTAATGAGAGGGACCCCCGGGAAATGGCAATCCACATGGGTCTGGCATTTGCACATCAATAAGCCAATCTTTAGAATGTCATTATTCTGACTAAAAAAATAGATGCATGATTGAGATTCAAACTACCTGGGAGACCGAATACCTGATCCGCTTTCCTGACTGTGACCCCTTCAATCATTTGAACAATTCCCGTTACCTCGATTATTTTATCAACGCGAGGGAAGACCATCTGTTGAAATTCCATCATTTTAATATTTATGACCTGGCGCGGGAAAAGGGAATCAGCTGGGTTGTCAGTAAAAATCAAATTGTCTATCTGAAGCCCGCATTATTGATGGAAACTGTT
>DASXNJ010000055.1:0-2331 GCA_036495145.1 Puia sp. | reverse complement strand
GGCATTACGGGCTGTTTCCTGGGCAACCATATTTTTGTGATAAATGGCTGATGCATTCAGTTCGAGCACCTGGTTTATCGATTGCCTTATCTCACTATAATTGGAAAGATCTTTTGGATCTGCCTTTAACTCTTCAAAATTTTTTCGGATTTCTTCGGTATTTTCCTTTTCACCCGGTTCCGTAATATTCAATTCCTGCTTTTTCAGATTTTCTTCAAATTTATCAAAGGCATCTTTGCGGCTACCAACGGACTCCAGTGCCTTCATCATATCGTTGCAATAGATGATTGAATTATAATTGTCTTTCAGAATCAGATCGGCATCACGGCTTAACAAGTTGATATTGATTGTTCCGAGGATTCCGAACAGCAGAATCACCCCGAAAAGAAATATTAACCCGGCCGTCAATTTGGTTTTTAATTTTACAGCCATATCAGGATAGTATTACAATATCAATATTCGCCTCAGATAATTTATTCAGCATCTGGTTAAATACAGCGGTGTTCAGGATGACTTTCGCCAGGCTGAGATGCGGTTTGCCAATACAGATCGTGGTTATTTTTCTTTCCTCTGCGGTTTCAATAATACCCCGGGCAATGTTGTTATTGGTAATCTTAATCACTTCGGCACCGGATTCGGTTGCCAGTTTAAAATTATTGATCAGATGCCGCTGGGCTGCCAATCCTATTTTGTCTCCGCTTTCTTTAGACGTTTGCACGTACAACACATACCAGTCGGAATGGTAATAAGAGGCCAGTCTCGCTGTTTTTCTGATCACCATTCTCGCGATTTCATGATTGCTGCTGATACAGGCCATGAACCGTTCATTTTTAAAGCTCAGATTTCTCGGAAGTTCGGTTTCAATTTTACGTTCCACCTGGCTGGCCACTTCTTTTAATGCCAGTTCCCTTAGTTGCAGAATTTTGTCGGATTGGAAAAAATTATTCAATGCCCTTTCTATTTTTTCCGGTGCGTATATTTTTCCTTCTCTCAACCGGGTAACTAATTCGTCCGCTGTCAGATCTATGTTCACTACTTCGTCTGCGTGCTTTAAAACATTATCAGGTACCCGTTCCGCAACATCAACGCCGGTGATGGATTTCACATCTTCATTCAGGCTTTCGATATGCTGGATATTTACAGCGCTGATTACATTAATCCCTGCATCAAGAATATCCATCACATCCTGCCAGCGTTTTTCATTTTTACTGCCTTCGATATTTGTATGAGCCAGCTCGTCAACAATTACAATTTCAGGATGGAGATTGATAACGGCCTGTACATCCATCTCTTCCAGTTCTTTGCCTTTATAAAATAATTTCCGCCTGGGTACTAAAGGTAGACCATCCAATAATGTATGTGTTTCTTTTCTGCCATGCGTTTCAATATATCCGATTTTGACGTCAACTCCATTTCTTAATAGTGTTTGAGCCTCCTGCAACATGCGGAACGTTTTACCGACGCCTGCACTCATGCCAATATATATCTTAAACTTTCCGCGCCGGGATTTGCGGATGAGATCAATAAACTGACTGGTATTTTTTTCCTGGTCCGGCATGTTCACCTGATATTATCCAACGCAAGATTTAATTTCAAAACGTTTACTCTTTCAGTTCCAAAGAGTCCGAACAACGGGTGTTCAACAGACTGATCAACAATCGAGGATATTTTTTCGGGAGACAATCCCCGGGCTTTGGCTATCCTTGGTACCTGGATAAACGCACCTGCGGGAGAAATATCAGGATCCAGCCCGCTTCCTGAAGAGGTCACCAGTTCTGAAGTAATTTGTTCTTTTTGAATGGTTTTGTTATGAACCAGAAAACTGTCAATTCTTGTTTGCACATCTTTCAGATAGTCAGGATTTGTCGGCCCCTTATTACTTCCGGCGCTGCCGGCCGCATTGTAACCGGCAGCAGAAGGACGACTTATAAAATAGCTATCCTTTGTAAAATTTTGGGCTTCTAATTTATAGCCAACCGTTTTCCCATTAACCTGAATACTCTCCCCTTCACCGTGATTGGGTGCAAACTGTGCGATGCCATAAATGAGTAAGGTATAAAACCCCGAAAAGAAAACAAGACAGAAAATTGTAAGTCGGATAACTGGTATAATATGCTGTTTCATAAAAATATTTTTTTAAAACCAAACGGATGCGATCAGATCGATTAATTTAATTCCGATAAAGGGTATGATGATTCCACCGAGGCCATAGATCAGCAGGTTGCGGCGAAGTAACGCACTCGCTCCAATCGGCTTGTATGCTACGCCCCGGAGTGCCAGCGGGATTAATAAAGGTATTATGATCGCGTTAAAAATAACGGCAGAGAGAAT
>DASXNJ010000054.1:0-2898 GCA_036495145.1 Puia sp. | reverse complement strand
AATGGAATGGCTGAATACCGGTATAACACCACTTAAAGAACTGCTCGCTTTTTTATATAAAAAGTCGAAGACAAGTGACGTACAAAAAAAACAACTTATTATAGAACTGCGCGATAACCTGAATGTTTTTAAGAATGGGTTTATTAATCAGTCACCTTACGATTCCATGATTGATCTGTTGAGTCGTGATGCCATTCAGGCGGCAATCAACGAAAACTTTTCTTTTAAGAAATTGAAGTCGGGAACTATCCATACCTCTGTTATTTATGATGAAAGAAATAAAAAGTATGCGGGATGGACCGCAGAGAAACTGGTTGATAAAATTGACGAAAAAATTGTTGAATTGAGAAATATAAAAAAAATGAATCAGGGATCACTAAAAGATGTCAGGAATAATATTTCTCTGATGATGAGTAATCTGTATTTCCGTATGAAGTTGTTAGCCGACTTTATACAATCGAAGTAATTCCGGGTGATTGCATTTGTACACGTCTTTACCGAGCTTAACGCCTAACTCTTAACGCCTAACGCTTAACGCTTAACGCCTAACGCTTAACGCCTAACGCTTAACGCTTAACGCCTTATGCCTAAACATATTTACTTCAACAATTTAAAAGCATGTGTCCATTGGTTTCTCAGAAATCCCGGGATGCACCAGAGTACACAAAGCGGTTCAATGGCGCGGGCCCCTTCAACAGATCCCATGTCTTCCGTTTCCCATCCGAACGCATCCAGAATTTTCGTTACCTGCTTTTTAGCAGCTGCATCGTTTCCGCATATAAACATGGACGGCCTGCCTTCTTTATAAGATGGTTTATACATTTGTGTATTCCCAACCGTATTGAAAGCTTTCACAAATTTTGCTTTCGGCACCAACCTTTGCAGCTCTTCCATCAGCGACGTGTTAGATGCTGTACTCAGCTTCAGTACGCCATTTACCGGAGGTTCATGTGAAAGAGGATTCGTGATGTCAATGATGGTTTTGCCCTCCAGGGTTTTTAATCCGGTTGCTTCGAGCGCCTGCAGGGCAGCATGGCCGGCAACCGCTAAAACCAATAATTCTCCGAAAGCAGCGGCTTCGGCAAAGCTGCCTGCGTTTGCTCCCGGATTTTCTGTTTTCCATTTTTTTATGCTGTCTTTATGAGGATCCCGGCTTCCAATCATCACATCTTCTCCTTCGGAAAGAAATGCTTTGCCCATCACCTGGGCTACAATCCCCGATCCGATAATTCCTACTTTCATCTGTATTATTTTAAAAAAAGAAATCAATTAGGATGCCATGTCAATGATTGCCGGTGGAAGCAATGTATTACTGGTGTTAGGTCATTTACAAATACTGTTACAGTTTATACACTATGCCTTCAGCTTTTCTTCCTGATGTTTCCATAATTCAATAAACAGGGCATTTGTTTTTTTCAAATCGGCAAACTGTCCCTCAGCAACAATCCGCCCGGCCTGCAACACATACACGTAGTCAAAATAACTTAGCAGGTACAATCTGTGCAGACTTGATATAACCGCTTTATCCCTGCATTCCTCAAAAAGTTTCTCATAAATTTTTATTTCAGTTTTAGGATCGACGCTGCTCGTCGGTTCATCCAATAAAATAATATCGCTGCTTTTGGCAGCAAGGATGCCGCGGGCCAGAGCCAGTCTTTGTTTTTGGCCACCCGATAAGTTAACGCCTTTTTCCATGATATTGGACTGAAGGCCATTTGGCAACTGACCCAGCACTTCTGTAAAATGTGCCGTATCGCAAACCTCCATGATATCTTTTTTTTCAAAGGGCAGACCCAGGGTGATATTATGCTCAATGGTATTTTCAAAGATTTCCGGTTCCTGCGGAAAAAGTGTAATCGTTTCAGCAATGCTGGCTGCTTCTGCATTCTTTCCATCAACCATTATTTCTGCACCCGGCTCCGCGTCATACAATCCCCTGAGTAGTGACATGAGGGTGCTTTTACCGCTGCCGCTTTCTCCGACCAGTGCAATGCGTTTTCCTCTTTCAATCTGAAGATGAATATCATGCAGGCTTTGTGCTTTTTCAAGGGATGAAAAAGTTTCTTTATGCGAAAAATTCAGTCCGTTAATCAATATGGTCTGCCAGTTGACAGGCAAGTCCGGTGCATCATCCCGAACATGCTGCTTTTGAAAATCCTGAGAAATGAACCGGGCGGTTTGCACGTTGGTATCATACTGCACAATCTGGGTATATTGCCAGGCTATGTCATGAAACACGCTGGTGAACTGGGTAACAAATCCCAGTAAGGCAACCAGATTTCCCACCATAAATACTTTGCCGGGACCTATATGCTGATAAACATATCCTATCGCAGTGATCACATAAATCAGTGTCACCAAAGTGTCTGCAATAAACCATTTCCACTCGTTGAGCCAGACAGTACGAACAAATGGTTTAAAAATATCCTTCACTTTATTTAATAAACCTGTTTCCATTCGCTTTTCCAGTCTCAGGGTTATTACGGTATTAATATTCGAGACGCTGTCAAATAGTGTACTGGATACAACATGCTCTTTTTCGTTTGTTTCATCCACAGCCTTTACGAACGGTTTATCAAATTTAAAAATCACCCATACGGTGAACGCACCCAATACAACACCCACGCCGCCATATAAAGGAGAGAAGAAAAGCATGGCAATAAACGAGGAGAAAAATTTGGTAATGGCATACAAATACAAAAATCCATTCTGAAAAAATTCTTTCAGTGCTTCATATGCTTTCCGTATACGGTTGATCGTAGCGCCGCTGTGATGATCCTGATGCCATTTCACAGGAAGGTGGAGTGTCTGGTGATAAAGTTCCTGTAAAAAATTCCGACTCAGATTGAATGCGAGACGTCGTTCAATGATACGGGCAGGGCCGTGGAATCCCCATTC
>DASXNJ010000053.1:0-2229 GCA_036495145.1 Puia sp. | reverse complement strand
TTGTTTTGTAAAGTGGGAAAAAGTGTTATTTTGTGTCAATTATTAACAACATTGCTTCAAGTCCTTATAAATGAATGGTTTTCTGGGGGAATACGAGGTAACGCTCGATGCAAAAGGGCGGTTTCTCCTGCCGGCTTCGCTAAAAAAGCAAACCGGTGAGGAAGCGGGTTCCTTTGTCATAAACAGGGGATTTGAAAAATGTTTGGGTCTGTATCCCATGAAAAGCTGGGAGCCCATTTTTGAACAGATTAGCAAATTGAATGATTTTGACCCGAAGGTACGGTCATTCAGGAGATTTTTTTTGAATGGGGCGACGATGATGGAATTGGATTCGGCAGGCAGATTATTGATCCCGCAAAATTTAAAAGATTATGCCGGACTTGAAAAAGATGTCGTGCTGGTTACAGCGGTCAATAAAATAGAAATCTGGGATAAAGTAAAGTACCAACAGTTCTTTGAAAGCTTTTCACCGGATGACTTCAGCGGTCTGGCCAATGAAGTGATGAATGGCAAACCCGATAAATGAATTATATATGAGGGATTCTAATCCCGCATATCATATACCCGTATTGCTTTCAGAAGCGATGGACGGTTTGAATATCAGGGCAAGCGGGATCTTTGTTGATTGCACCTTTGGCGGAGGTGGACATTCAACAGAGATCCTGGCTCACCTGAACTCCGAAGGAAGATTATTTGGATTTGACCAGGATGGAGATGCGAAGAGGAATATTATACCAGACGAGCGATTCGTTTTCATCCCCCACAACTTTCGGCATATCCGAAGATTTCTTCGGCTTCATGGAATAACAGCCGTGGACGGAATATTGGCTGATTTAGGCGTGAGCAGTCACCAGTTTGATGAGCCGACCCGTGGTTTTTCCACCCGATCTGAAGAGGCAGCCCTGGATATGCGAATGGATAAGCGGCAATCACAAACAGCAGAAGTTGTTCTGAATACTTACGGGGAACAAAAACTCCAGGAAATATTCAGCATGTATGGAGAGGTAACGAATGCCAGGACACTGGCCCGGGCCATCGTTACACTCAGAAACAAAACAGCTTTTCGAACCGTGAATGGATTTAAACAGGCGATCGCTGATCTGGTAAAAGGCAACCCAAACAGGTACTTCGCACAGGTATTTCAGGCTTTGCGTATTGAGGTGAATGATGAAACAGGTGCATTACGTGAAATGCTCGCGCAGATTCCGGATTTATTAAAGCCTGGCGGCCGCATAGCAATCATCAGTTTTCATTCACTCGAAGACAGGATTGTAAAACAGTTTTTCAGGACTGGCCGGTTCGAAGTCAACGACGAACAGGATCCTTTCGGCTCCTCCCCATCTATAACCCCATTCCGGACGATCACAAAAAAACCCATAATTCCATCCGAAAAAGAGCTTGGCCGGAATCCGCGCGCAAGAAGTGCAAAACTAAGAATCGCAGAAAAAATATAAAAGATATAATCCCCTACCTAAGAAAATTCAGTATGATAATCGTACCCTACTTTTTTTATTCATCACACTGCCATTATGAAGTCGTTCAAAAACAACAGAAAAAAAGTGAAAGGACTCATCCGCTATCAATGGATGGTTCGTAATCTGCCTTTTTTTCTCTTCCTCGCTTTCCTGGCAGTGATCTACATATATAACGGACATTATGCCGACCGTGTGGTGCGTGACATTGGTAAAACAGGCAGGGAACTTCAGGAATTACAATATGAATTTAAAAGCCTTAAAAGCGAAGTCATGTTTCGCAGTAAGCAGAGCGAATTAGCCAGGGCCGTTGAGCCATTTGGATTAAAACCACTGTCGTCACCCCCGATGGTCCTGACCGATAGTTTAAATAAATAAAATAATTTTTATCACCCATATCCCCGATGCCCGGTGGAACTAAGGAGAGATATACTTTGGAGAGTTTACCTGTGTTTCATCGGAATGGTGCTGATATGTGCTGCTGTATTGGGAAGAGTATTTTTTATACAGCAGGTACAGGGAAAATATTGGAGAGCGCTGAGTGATAGTCTGCATCAGAAATATGTAGACCTCGGCGCAGAACGAGGAACGATCTATAGTGAAGATGGAAATATGTTAAGTACCTCTGTTCCTTTTTTTAATATATATATCGATTTCGATGCCGACGGTCTTCGGGAGAAAAACGGTAAACGTTTTAAAGACAATCTCGACTCCCTTTCTCTTTGTCTGGCGAATCTTTTCAAAGACCAATCTGCCG
>DASXNJ010000052.1:0-6336 GCA_036495145.1 Puia sp. | reverse complement strand
CAACATAAAGTATACCAAAGAGCAAATTGGATATAGGAAAATTTTTGCAGAAGCATCAAAGTTTGCAGGTGAAATTGTAAGCGATCCGAAAAAAAAAGCAGCATACCCCTGTCATGGTAAAACATCCGTTTACCATTCAGCACTTAGTGATTTTATGTCCGGGTACAAGGCAAAGAAAATTCTGGCGCCTGCAGATAAAAAAAAGAAAAATATTAAGAAGAAATCTTAAACCACAGCTATTGCTTCCTCTCCGTAAAGTTGATCCCTGTAAGAGAGCGATGGAGATGGAATCAGTTCACCGATACCCAACTGATCCCATTTGGAATCCACAGCTTCGATGGTTTTTTCATCAGCGACTATGATATTCGGCCAGTCCCGATGAAAATCATCGAGTGCCTCTGTTTTGGTTGTCCCATCCAGACCCATACAGGCAATTAATTTTTCTCCTTTTCTTCCTTCAAATAAAAATGAATCCCTCTTTGGATCAAGGTTATTGCAGAATCGCCACAAAGCGACCGGCAAATTGGAAGGATCGATATTTTCATCCACATAAAGAATCATCTTCACTCCCGCATCTGCAAATATTTTTTCTGCAAATGAATGATGCAGATCACGCACCTGCCCCTTGCGTGATTTGGAAACAGAGACAATCAGACAGGGTATTTCCTTTTCCAGTAATTTCGAGTTCACCGATTTGATTTCGGGAAACGCATCAAGCCAGCCATCGGCCGGGATATGAATAATTTCATGAACTTCATATCGGTCATCTTTTTCCTCTTCCATCTTTTGAGTGCCGTCAATACACATTTTTCCGCCGAATCCCAGTTTGCTGCAGCTATGATCCAGCACATCCATCGGTCCCTGCGCAAAGGCAATATCTGTTGCCGGATTCAGATTTTGGAAAACATATTTCGCAAGCGATAAATAGTCAGTGATCGAAACGCCTTCATCTGCCAGCACCAGGATTTTATTAAACATCATTTGTCCGGCTCCCCACATGGCACTCATAACTTTTTGTCCATGTCCGGCAAAAGTTTTATGAATCTGTGCAATCACCAGGTTATGAAATACACCTTCCACCGGCATTTCCATATCCACGATTTCAGGGATCATCATCATTTTCATTGGTGCGAGAAAAATCCGCTCGGTTGCTTTTCCAAGCCAGGCATCTTCCTGAGGAGGAATGCCAACGATCGTCGCGGGATAAATGGCATTTTTTTTATGCGTGATGGCCGTTACGTGAAATGACGGATACCAGTCCGGCAAAGAATAATATCCCGTATGATCTCCAAAGGGTCCTTCCCAGACCGGGGATTCCTCCGGATCCACATATCCTTCAATAACAATGTCGGCGTCAGCAGGTACTTCGAGTTCGGGCTGTGTGAGACAACGAACCAGCTCCACTTTTTTCTTTCGTAAGAATCCGGCCAGCATATATTCATCCACATTATCCGGCAAAGGTGCCGTGGCAGCATAAGCATATACCGGATCCCCACCCAGTGCAACGGCCACGGGCATGCGCTTTTTTAATTTCTTATAGGCTTCATAATGGCGGGCGCTCACTTTATGTTTATGCCAGTGCATGCCGGTTAGCCGCTCACCCATCAGCTGCATCCGGTACATACCCACATTGCGGATTCCGGTTTCCGGATCCTTGGTATGGATGACGGGCAATGTGATGAAGGGACCACCGTCTTTCGGCCAGCAGGTAATGATAGGAAGTTTGTTCAGGTCGGGAGATTTCAGAACCACTTCCTGACAATCACCTTTTCCTCTTACAACCTTTGGCATCCAGGCGGCAAATTGTGTAAGTTTAGGAAGTACCCGGAGTTTATCCAGTATGGATTCCTTGGGTCCCGCCAACATCTTAAATAATGATTCGATTTCTTTACTGATATCATCAAGCTTTGATACACCCAGCGCAATACACATTCTTTTTTCGCTGCCATAGGCATTCATCAGTACCGGGAAATCATAACCGGTATTTTCAAAAAGAAGCGCCTTATTTCTGGAAGCTGTTTTACTGATGCGGTCGGTGATCTCCGCAATTTCCAAAACAGGATCAACATAGGTTTTTATCCTTATCAGTTCACCTGCAGATTCTAATGCGCTCAGGAACTCCGTTAAATTATTAAATGCCATCTTTTCTGTTAGACAGCAAAATTAACTAACAAATTTCATTGTACAGGGGGCGGACAATCCGTCTTACCTCTTCCGTACATTTTATAATTGATCAGCGCGATGCTTATCCGTATACCGGTATAGTAATAGATGTCGTCGTATTGAGAACTGCCTCTCTTGGTACCGGATACGGGATAAGTCTGATCTCCACCTTTTAACTCGTTTGCGCGGTAAGCCATCTCCACCGCAATGGGTCCTTTCGCATTTTGCAAAACCGTCTTGTCTACATAAAACGTGCTCACGTCGTCAATATAATCGGTAAATGTTTTTCTGAATCCAATTTCCCAAGCGAGCACAACACTTTCACTGATTCTGAATTTAATACCACCGCCGAAGGGAATGGAAAATTGTGTTTGGCTATAAGGTTTTTGTCCTGGATATTGTGCCAGCCCCTCGCCTTCTGTACTTAAGGGTCTCAGATAAGTTTTCTGACCCAATGTATCATATGCATACGGATTGTTATGAAAAACCGCAATTCCTGCAAACAGAAATGGCGAGAAATTCTTTTGTGTGATGTCTAAAAATGTGTATTCTCCGAGCAGGTTCCACTCGGTAAGATTATTCTGAAAACTAAGATTTCGAAATACAAGATCCGGCTTATTGTATTGATCGGATGCCCCTACTTTCAAAATCATGATATTACTGATGGCAGAAAAATTCCGGGTAATATCATATTGCACACCTGCGCCAAAAGAAAAAAAAGATTGATCGAATGTAAAAGCCTTGGACTGCAGATCACCCGAATAGTTGGCGACTCCGCCGGTTAAATTCACATGCCAGCGCTGCGCCTGCAAAAATCCGGGAATCAGCAGGAGGGAAAAAAATAATGATTTCATTCTTAAAAGATTTTCGACGGATCGAATCTTTCAAAGAACATGGATTAAAATCAGAAATTCAGTGGAAATTGGAAAAATATTTGAAATCAGACCCCTAACGCAAGTATTGCGCCATATATTGGCCGTAGGCAGTTAAAAATACTTTGAATTATAGTTAAATGCAAGCCAAAACGACCAATTTCCGCAATAAATCGTATTTTTTCAGCCGATGCAAATGATTCCTCCGTTGATGAGAACAGGCCTGCCTTTGTTGTTTTTGTGGATACTTAGCCTGCCCGTTTTTTCCCAAAAAAAGAATGCGAATTTCCTGATCCATATACATCATACGGTCGATCCGATCCGGATAGATGGAGTTTTAGACGAATCTTCCTGGCAGAAGGCTGAGTTAGCAAAAGACTTTTTCATGATCCTGCCCATGGACACTTCCCTGGCCAATGTAAAAACAGAAGTCCGGATGGCCTATGACAATAAGTTTTTCTATCTGTCCGCCGTATGTTATGACGGCATGAAGGGACCTTATATGGTGGAATCACTCAGGCGGGATTTCAGTTTTACCAAGAATGATAATTTCATTTTTTTCCTGGATACCTATGGCGACGAAACAAACGGCTTTACATTCGGTACCAATGCCGCCGGCGCACAATGGGACGGAACCATGTATGAGGGCGGAAAAGTAGATCTGAGCTGGGATAATATCTGGTATTCGAAAGTGAAGGAATATCCGGATAAATATATTATGGAAATCGCCATTCCTTTTAAAACTCTTCGGTACAAAAAAGCCCTGGCTACCTGGGGAATCAACTTTGGCAGGAATGATTTGAAAACCACTGAAAAGTCAAGCTGGGCGCCCGTTCCGAGACAATTTCCATCGGCATCTCTCGCCTATACCGGTGTTCTTCTCTGGGATTCGATTCCCCCTGCGCCCGGCACCAATGTATCCCTGATTCCCTATGTTCTGACCAGGGCTATCAAGGCCTATGATATTAAAACACCTACCCAATACAGGACCATGGTTGGCGGAGATGCAAAAGTTTCTATCACATCGTCGCTAAACCTGGATCTTACAGTGAATCCTGATTTCTCGCAGATAGAAGTAGATAAACAGGTGGTGGATCTGAGCCGGTATGAATTATTTTATCCGGAGAAAAGACAGTTCTTTCTGGAGAACGGCGATCAGTTTAACAATTTCGGATATGCCGACATACGGCCTTTTTTTTCCAGGAGGATTGGCCTTGGGGTGCCGATAGAATTCGGTGCCCGGTTAAGTGGCAAGCTCGACAAGAACTGGCGGATCGGTGCGATGGATATGCAAACGGGTGTAGTGGATTCTATCGGTCTGCCACAGCAGAATTTTGCGGTTCTGGCCCTGCAGCGAAAAGTGTTCGCACGTTCAAATATTGGATTTTTATGGGTCAACAAGCAGTCGATTGACTATGATCCAATGAAGGATTCGGTTCATCCACATTATACGACTTACAACAGAACATTTGGTTTGGAATATAATCTGGCTTCTGTCAATAATTTCTGGACCGGCAAGCAACTCATCATGAAGTCATTTACGCCCGGAATAACAGGAAAGGATTGGGTAGCTGCAGGCAATCTCCAGTACTCCAGTAAAAACTGGCTGATCAACGGCGCGTACCAGTATATCGGAAGCAATTACAAAGCGGAGGCCGGGTATATCCCGCGTACCGGATATATCCGCTTCTATCCGCAGGTGTCATATTATTTTTTACCAGGTCGGGGTTCATTGTTAAGTCATGGTCCACAATGGTTTTCCAATTTTTATTATGACGACAAATTTAAAACGACAGATAACGAGAATATCGTAGACTGGCTTTTTACATTCAGGAACAAAGCGACACTGACCCTGGTTGGCATACAGGACTATGTACAATTGCAGGCACCTTTCGATCCGACCAATACAGGGATCGGCTACCTCCCTATCGGATCTGTTCATCATTGGTATACAGGCGGTGTTGATTTTTTCTCCAAACCGCAGAGCATATTTACTTATGATTTTTCGGTTAGATATGGTGGTTATTATGCGCAGGGAAATAAATTAACCATCCTGACAGATGTAGGATTCAGGATTCAACCTTTTGCAAATATCACGCTTACGACATCCTATACTCAGCTTGACCTGCCGCAGCCATGGGGAAATACAAGATTTTTGCTCATCGGTCCGCGCATAGATATAACATTTACCAATACAATTTATTTTACCGCTTATGTTCAATATAACGAGCAGATAAAAAACATGAATATCAATACACGGTTACAATGGCGGTATAAGCCCGCTTCTGATTTTTTTCTGGTGTATACCGACAATTATTTTACAAATCCTTTTTCTGTTCGTACCCGGGCTGTCGTTTTGAAACTGAATTATTGGTTGAATATGTAATCAGGCTCGAAGCTCGAGGCTGGAAGCTTGAGGCAAAAATGCTTAAGGCTTCCTGCTTCCCGCGTCCAGCTTCCCGCCTAAAACACTTCTCCCAGATTTACAAAAAACCCGCTGGATCCCTGAGTTCCCCAGGCGTAGTCAAGAGCAATATTGGTTCTGGAGAATTTATTCAACATGATCCGGATACCCAGGCCGGCGCCGGGAGATATGACTTCATACCGGCCTGTAAGCACATCAGAAAAAGACTGGGCATCTGCAAACACGACGCCTCCGAATAGACCGTTTCGTGAAATAATAAATCGATATTCGGCTTCCTGGTCGATCATGTTCAAACTTCTGAACCTCCCCTGAATGTAACCCCTTCCCGTATTGCTGAATTCATCCCAGCCAGTGCTTGGCAACAACAAATACGGCGGTGTACCTCCTAATGTAAACCAGTTATAACTCCAGAAGGCAAGGATATTCCTGGAGTTATCCGGGAATTTGATATAAGTTCTAAATTCCAGCAACAATGATTGCCAGTTGGCATCACTGCCCATGAAAGTAAATTTTGGCTGGAAAAGGACATTGGCATAAATCCCTTTTTGGGGATTTATCGGATTTCTTCTGGAGTCATACTTTAGAATAAATGAAAGTCCGGATGCCTTTTCAGTATTCGACAATCCATATTTTTGAAAATCAGTTTCATGATCTGTGGGCGGATCTATTTCTTTTATATTCCAGAAATAATCAAAATCATATCCCAGTCCGGCATAAAAATCGGTTCCTACTTTTTTAAGAACAGCCTGGTGAAGTTTGATATATGAATAATCGACGGTGTAGAAGCTGTCCTGTTGAGTGTGTCCGCCCAGGCCATAAGTAGATGAAGGATATTTTAAATACCGCCAGTCCGTGAGAATATTATAATCATTATTC
>DASXNJ010000051.1:0-8208 GCA_036495145.1 Puia sp. | reverse complement strand
GACAAGGAGCCTTCATTCAGGGCCTCCTGGTAATCAAATATGGAAGTAAAAGAAAACAACGATAATATGGACCTGCCATCCGGAGATGTCGATTCCTATGGTTGGTTAGTGGTGGTTGTTGTGGAAGAAGGTGTATTAGATTTGGGTGTTTCATTCAGGCCATCTTCAAATTCCTTTTTCACATTGTTCTTGGCATCATTAAACTCACGCATTCCGCGACCAAGTCCCTTCATGAATTCGGGAATTTTTCTTCCTCCAAATAAAATTAACACCGCAAGTATAATCAGTATCCACTCGGAACCTCCCGGTGCAGATAACAGGAATAAACATTGCAAAAAATGACTGAACATATGCTTATTTTTTAAGACCTAAAGATAAACTATTGGCAATAAAAAAAGCGGATGGTTTCCCTTCCGCTTCACGATTAACACTTAATTTATTTTAAGACACCTGTCTCTTTTCCTTGATACGGGCACTCTTACCACTGCGGTCTCTCTGGAAATAAAGTTTCGCCCGGCGAACCCGTCCCACTTTATTTACAATGATCGATTCGATATTGGGTGAAAATGCAGGAAATGTTCTTTCTACCCCAACGGCATCAGAAATCTTTCTGACCGTAAATGTCGCTGTGAGGCCAACACCCTGACGTTTTATTACGTCTCCCTTAAATCCCTGGATACGTTCCTTGTTTCCTTCCACAATTTTATAGTTCACGGTCACATTATCACCAGCCTTAAACTTGGGGACTTCTTTCTTTGAATTAAACTGTTCCTGGACAAATGCTATAGCCGCGTTCATAACATGATTTTTGGGGATGCAAAAGTAACAAGCTTTCGGGTAAAATCAAAAACTAATGTTTACAGCCTACCGGGCGACATTAACAGCTCGTTTTTCCCGGATGACAGTAACCTTGATCTGACCGGGATACGTCATTTCTGTCTGTATCTTCTGGGCAATTTCAAAACTCAGTTTATCACTGTCGCCATCGGTAACCCGATCCGATTCCACAATCACCCTTAATTCACGTCCGGCCTGGATCGCGTAGGCTTTTTCAACACCCGGATAAGTAAGGGCCAGATTTTCCAGGTCCTTGATCCGCTGTATGTACTGCTGCATGATTTCACGCCTTGCTCCGGGCCGGGCGCCACTGATGGCATCACAAGCCTGAATGATGGGCGCGATAACGAATTGCATTTCCACTTCATCGTGATGGGCGCCGATTGCGTTTACAACAGCGGGGTTCTCACCATATTTCTCAGCGATCTTCATACCGAGCAGGGCATGGCTCAATTCTGTTTCCTCATCGGGCACCTTACCAATATCGTGTAAGAGACCGGCCCTTTTGGCCAGTTTGGGATTCAGGCCCAGTTCCGAAGCCATGATGGCGCAAAGATTGGCAACTTCACGGCTATGCATCAGGAGGTTCTGACCATAGGAGGAACGAAAACGCATTTTACCAACGATCCGGACAAGTTCTTTGTGCAGACCATGAATACCCAGTTCGATAACTGTTCTTTCCCCTATTTCAATAACCTGCTCATCGATTTGTCTCTTTGTTTTTTCGACTACTTCTTCAATACGGGCCGGATGGATACGTCCATCGGATACCAGACGTTGTAAAGAAAGGCGGGCGATCTCCCGGCGAAGCGGGTCAAATGAAGAAAGTACAATGGCTTCCGGTGTATCATCCACGATCAGGTCCACTCCCGTGGCGGCTTCAAGAGCCCGGATATTTCTCCCTTCCCTGCCGATGATCTGGCCTTTAATTTCATCGCTTTCCAGATTGAAAACCGTAATGGAATTCTCAATCGCCTGTTCCGCTGCTGTGCGCTGTATACTCTGGATGATGATTTTTCTTGCCTCTTTATTTGCTTTCTGTCGGGCATCATCAATAATTTCCTGCTGAAGAGCCAGTGCCTGGGTATGGGCTTCCTGTTTAAGACTCTCAATCAGCTGGGCCTTGGCCTCTTCACCTGTTAAACCGGCAATTTTTTCCAGACGACGGATATGTTCTTCCTGATGTTTTTCGAGTTCGGTTCTTTTCAGATTCACCACGTCAATCTGGCGATTCAGATTTTCTTTGATGGCGTCGTTTTCCTTTGACTGTTTGTCAAGCGATTCGAGGCGCTGTGTAATCCCCTGTTCTTTTTGCTTAGTCCTTAATTCGGTGTCAGCCAGTCTGCGGTTTCTTTCCAAAACCTCCTTTTCGTGTTCAGATTTCAGCTGGACGAACCGTTCTTTTGCTTCGAGTAGCTTTTCTTTTTTAAGGTTTTCGGCAGAAAGCTGGGCTTCAGAAAGGATTTTTTGGGATTGTTGGTTAGCTTCTTCTACTTGTTTACGTGTGTCCTTTGAAAAAATAAATTTACCCGCCAGCACACCAATGGCGAGGCATATGACAGCAATTATTATGTATAACACGGTTGAATCCATGGAAGCATGAGTTTAGATTGTTCAAAATCATAATTTTATCATCCCGAAGGGGATGGGTTGCGAAGATAGTGTTTTTTAGGACGGACTGAACGCCGGACTAGCTCAGAACCTTATCCAGCTGTTCTTCCAGTTTATGCAGGGTTGCTGTGAATTCCGGGGAGCCGCCGTTCCCGGACTGGGGGGCCTGGGTGGCATACCATAAAAGGACCATAGAAGCATAATCCTGCATGTCTTTACCCGCAAACTGGGTTTTAAATTCGATGATTTTGTCGTTAATCGTCTTTAAAGTGCCCCTGACGGCCCCTTCATCCTCCGGGCTTATCCGGATCCGGTAGTTACGGTCGCCGATTACGATATTAATTGGGATGAGCTCTTGCATGTCTGGGTTTCTTGTTTTAACTTTAAAAATACCAGTTGGCTGAGATGCGTAGGTAAAGTTACATTTTCTTACAATCTATTCCGGCTGTAAACGTTTTCTTATTCAAATCCAACACCTATGTTCCTGAAAATCAAATCTTCAAATTTCATTGATCGGCTAAGCCTGGAGATCAATCAGACTCAGAAATCTTTATTGAAAGCAGTTTTAAAGGACGATAGCGGCGCTATCTGCAGCATTATGCAGAAAGAGCTCGATTTCGGCCAGCAGTTCCTGAATTGGGAAGGCCTTGATGAGCTTCCTTATGGTGTTTACAGCCTCGAAGTTTCACAGGGAGCCGATGAAATGAAGATGCGCCTGGTTAAACGCGTCTGAAAAAGGATTACTCCTGCAGCAGGGCGATACATTTATCTATCTCCCTGACGTATTGATTTAATCTTTTTTCGAGCATTTTTTTATCCGGTTCTTCCAAACCCCTGCCCGACAACTTTAATACTTCTGCCTGGTGACGGAATTTTTCCGCGTCCCTGGAAAGAAGTTCGCCCCTTTCCTGCATTTTCCTGATATCATCTTTCAGGCGATCATTTTCTTTTTGTAAAGTCTGATGCTGTTTCAACAGTAACAGAATTTTTTCATGCACTCTTTTCAACTGTATTTCCGGTTGTGTCATGAAAAAGTTTTTTTATATGGTTGATAGATCTTATTTCCTGATTTCGGCTTTCAATTCTTCCTCGGCAGTCTTCATAATCCGGCTCATCATTCCGTCAATTTCCCTGTCGGTCAAAGTTTTTTCGTGATCGAGGAAAGTGAAACTGATGGCCATAGATTTTTTTTCGCTTCCCAGTTTCTCGCTTTCAAAAATATCGAATAATTGAACCTTACGCAATTTCTGCAAACCAATGCCATAAAGCGTTTTTTCAATCTTCTCAAAGGGAAGGGATTTCTCTACAATCAAAGCCAGATCACGGTTTACAGCCACCTGTTTGGGTAACTCCGAAAATACAACATTGTTTCCGGCAATCAGCTCCAGCAAATTGTCCCAATAAATATCTGCAAAAAATACCGGTTGGCGTATATCGAATTTCCGTAAAATGGACGCATTTACTTCACCAGCGACAAAAATAATTTTTTCTTCCTGTCTAATCCCGATGGCGGAAGCCAGTTTTGGATGATTCAAAGGGTGATATTCTCCTTTCACACCGGTCAGTTCGCATATCGCTGTGCAAATGCCCTTTAGATAGTAGAAGTCAATGAGAGCCGGTTTTCCTTTCCAGGTTTCGTGCTGAAGATTCCCGGTCAGATACATACAACAATGATTGACCTCTTCATATCGGCCCGGCTGGGTGGTTTCATATGATTTTCCAAATTCAAAAAAGCGCAGGTCATTGTTTTTCCTGTTCATATTCCAGGAAATACTTTCCAGGCCGGTTTCCAGCAATGAGGGCCGCATGATATTTAGATCAGCGCTCAGATTATTAATCATCCTCACAGCTGTCTGTAGTTCGGAATCACTGAAGTAATTACTATCTGTAATGGAGTTTGTAAAGATTTCATTAAAGCCACAACCTACCAACCACGCTGCTACTTTCTCCTGTATAGCTGCAGCTTCCCTTCCGGTTTCAACGGAAGGAGAAATACTGATATTGGCAGGTATCGCGATGTGATCGTAACCGTCGATACGCATGATCTCTTCTACCAGATCTGCAGGATGCTGTATATCCGGTTTATGAAATGGCACGGCGATCAGCAGATCGTCCAACCCCTCCCTCAGGATTTCAAACCCGAGGGACAGCAATATTTTTTTTACCGCAACAGAGTGATAATTTTTCCCGCTGAGCTTTTTGAGGTAATGATATTTCAGCAGGATCTGTGTTTTAGGAATGGGATCCGGATACAGGTCCGAAACCGCGGAGCTTATTCTGCCTCCGCCATATTCACGAATGAGGCTGGCGGCTCTTTTCAGCGCATTTATGGTTCCGGAAATGTCCATTCCTTTCTCAAAATGTATGGCGGCATCCGTGCGTAATCCATGTCTGAATGATGTTCTCCGGATAGCAGAAGGATTGAACCAGGCAGATTCCAAAAATAATCCGGTACTCTTGTCATTTATCCCACTCCTCAATCCGCCAAAGACACCGGCAATACAAATGGGTCCTTCGGCATCGCAAATCATCAGGTCTTCGGCATCGAGTTTTCGCTCTTTTTCATCCAGCGTGATGAAGGGGGTTCCGGCAGGCAGATTTTTGACTACTATCTGATTTCCCCTGATTTCGCTGCTGTCGTATGCATGAAGAGGCTGGCCTGTTTCGTGCAAAACAAAATTGGTGATGTCCACCACATTATTAATGGGACGGATGCCAATTGATTTTAATTTATCCTGTATCCATTTCGGTGATGGCGAAATGCGGATGCCCGTCATCGTTAGACTGGAATATCGGCCGCAATCCTTATGATTTTCCAGCACGACTTTTATATTCGTTGCCTTTTCTTCAGAATTGGCCGGAGGTAAGAAAGGTAGTTTTACCCGGTAGTCCTTATTGTCCTGATGAGATAAATAAGCACATACGTCCCGGGCAACGCCGATATGGCTCATAGCATCCATGTGGTTGGGTGTAAGACCTATCTCATATATAAAATCCGAATAAGGTTTGAAATATTCCAACACTGCCGAGCCCGTTCGCAGGTTTTGAGGTAATACCAAAATGCCCGCGTGATCTTTTCCAAGACCGATTTCGTCTTCGGCACATAACATTCCGGCACTCTCCACGCCGCGTATTTTAGCGGCTTTTATCTGCAGAGGTTCACCTGATTCAGGATATATGGTTGTTCCGACTAACGCGACGACTACTTTCTGGCTGGATGCAACATTACTGGCACCACAAACGATTTGCAGGGTTTCTCCGGAACCGGTATCTACCCTTGTAATTTTTAGTTTGTCTGCATTGGGGTGTGGTTCAACAGATAATACTTCACCCACCACCAGGCCCTCAAGACCGCCTCGAACCGACGAATAGGGAAGAAGGGTCTCTACTTCAAGACCAACCGAGGTAAGAATACGTGAAACCAGTTCGGGGGCGGGTTTTTGCAAAAGGTTATCGGGAAAATAGTCGCAAAGCCAGTTGTAACTGATGGTCATGAAGTGAAAGCCTTTAGTGACAAAGATAGTTTTTTAGGCGTAAGGCGTAAGGCGTAAGGCGTAGGGCGTAAGGCGGAAGGCCAAGGCGTAAGGCTAAACGTCCTACTCTTGCTATTCGTGAAATAAGATTTCATAAAGATAAAATGTTTCACCGCCTTACGCCTTACGCCATACGCCTGATTGGCAGGATTTTGGCAACACACTATAAAAATATGTTAATCGTTTACTAATGAATTTACTTTCAGTCGATCATTCTCTCTAAATAGGCGGAATGAACCACGAAATTTAAAAACATGAAAAAGATCTACCTTATATTATCAGCCACCCTGTTTTTTGCAGCCTGCGGACCGACTACAGTTGTTCACTCAGATTCATATCAGCCCTCACCTGTGGCACCGGTAGAAGAAGTTTCTTATCAGTCCTTTTATGACCAGTTATCACCTTATGGAACGTGGATAAACTATCCCGGTTATGGCTATGTCTGGAGTCCGAACACAGGGCCCGATTTCCAGCCCTATGCTACCAACGGTAACTGGATTTATACGAATGCCGGCTGGACCTGGGCTTCCAATTATAACTGGGGCTGGGCGCCGTTCCACTATGGCCGCTGGTTTTATGAAAACGGATATGGCTGGATGTGGGTACCCGGCAACGAATGGGCTCCGGCATGGGTAAGCTGGCGTGGAGGTGGTGACTATTATGGCTGGGCACCATTGGGTCCAAACGTTTCAGTTAACGTGGCACTCAACAGTTATAATCCGCCGTCAAATTATTGGAATTTTGTTCCAAGACAGTATATGGGAAATCCAAACTGGCAAAATTATTATGTTGAAAGAAACCGAAATGTGACTATTATCAATAACACAACGATTATCAATAATTACAGCGGAACTGATAAATCACACTATGCTTATGCACCAGGACCTGATCCCAATGAAGTAAGAAGATATAGCGGTAATAATTTCACACCAGTGCAATTGAGACAGTCCAGTACACCCGGCGAAAGAATTTCAGGTTCTCAGTATCAGATCTATCAGCCGAGAGTAAGCGCAATGCCGGCAGCCCGTTCGAATGAATCTGCCAGACCTGCAAATCCGGCGCCTGCCCGTTATGAATCTTTCAATAATGTGCGGCCGTCCAATCAGTATTCTTCCGGTCAGCCAGAAAACAATCAAAGACCACCGGCATCAAATCCGGAATATAACCAGCCATCTAATAATCCGAGACTAAATCCTGTAAACAACCAGCCGGTTTACAACCAACCGTCCAATAATCCGAGACCAAATCCTGTAAACAACCAACCGGTTTACAACCAACCGTCTAATAATCCAAGACCAAATCCTGTAAACAACCAGCCGGTTTACAATCAGCCGTCCAATAATCCAAGGCCTGTTACTACGACTCCGGCATACAATCAGCCGGTAAATAATCAACCATCCAATAACCCAAGGCCGGCACCTGCAAATCCTGGTAATGAACGTCCGCAGAACAATCAGCCAGTGAATAATCCAAGGACCACTACACCAAGTCCTGCGGTTAACCAGCCGGTAAATAATCAGCCTGCCGCCAGACCACAGTCCCCAAATCCGACTCAGAGATTAGCAAATCCATATAATCAGAACCCGGGTAATGCGCATCCAACTCCCGGCAATCCTCCGGCACAACATCCACCAGTAAATCCCGCGCAGAACACAGGCCGGCCGCCTGTGAATCGTACTCCCAATAACGTTCATCCGGCACCCAAACCTGTGCCTGAATCAAAACCTGAAACAAAACCGGTGACTCCGCCAAAAACGAGAGAAGCCGATAACAATTAGTTTTGGAATTTTCTTATTTTCTGTTAATGTTTTCTTTTTTACTTAACAAAATATTTGCAAGTAAATCTTTGTACACAGTCAGTGTGTATTTCCTTCGGTAAAAAGCGAAAAACTTTTCTAAATTGTGGATAGCTTATCGTTATACGTGTGTAACCTGATAATAGCTGTTAATAAGACTGTGCGTTGGAGCTTAATAAAATAAAAAAATGAAAACACAATTTACCCGAATGAATGGGCTTTATATTCGCCGTCCTGAAATGTTTTGGTAACATTTCGATAATAGTGGCATAACAAATTCAATAACCCATGGAGCTCACCAATTTAAACAAAGACCGGAAATTCAGGCGCAAGTCACCGATCGATATCAGCACCATGATGTATGGAAAAGTACCTCCCCAGGCCAGGGAACTGGAAGAGGCGGTGCTGGGTGCCGTAATGCTTGAGAAAAC
>DASXNJ010000050.1:0-6107 GCA_036495145.1 Puia sp. | reverse complement strand
TGAGCCACTCTTTACCCCAATCCTTGTATCCAATGGCTTCCTTATTGGGGTCGCACACGGCAATTACCCGAAACTGAGTATTTGCAAGTAGCGGTAATAACTCCCTGATGCCCTGTGTGCCTATTCCGATATAGGCCAACGTGATCTGATCGCTGGGAGCAGTATAATTTTTTCCACCGAGCACATGTCTCGGGACAATGGTAAATGTCAATGCTGAAGCGGCTACATATTCCACAAACTTCCGGCGATTGATAGAGGAGCTTTCTGCGAATACATCATTCGATATCGTATTTTGCATGTCTGTTGCAGGATTGGAGGGATCAATGGCATTTTTCATATAGCGTATTTTTAGCGGGAAGTGGTACTAAAATTACAATATTGTAACTTTTCACCAGCACAGATATTTCTTAAACCCATAAATGATAATAAATGAAAGCAGCCAGGCTTATTTTAACCGTTTTATTTTTACAAACAATTTTCTGTCATCCGGCAGATGCCCAGCAAAAACAATTCAGGGCACTCATCGTGACAACTACAAGAGGCTGGCATCATGAATCCCTTCACGCAGGCGTTTTGGCGCTGCAGGACCTGGCCAAAAGAAATTTCTTTGATGCCGTATTATATGAAGATCCCAATGGATTTACAGATAAATTTCTGGCTCAGTTCCAGGTGGTCATTTTTTTAAATACTACCGGCGATATTTTTGATTCTGCGCAGCAGAAAGTGATGGAACGGTTTATTGAATCGGGAAAAGGCTTTGTGGGTATCCACAGTGCGTCGGATACAGAGTACGATTGGCCCTGGTATACGAAACTGGTCGGCAGAATGTTCCATATCCATCCGGTTATTCAAACAGCCCGGTTAAATATTATTGATCCCACATTCCCTGGTCTGCAGGGTTTTACCGGTAACAAATTATGGACGGACGAATGGTATGAATTCGGGGAAGAAAAGATATCGGGCCTGAATTACATTATGGCTGTTGATGAGACCAGTTACAACCCGAATGTGCAATGGGGTGACAAAAAAGGAACTGGCATGGGAAAGTTACATCCTGTGGCATGGTATCATGATTATGACGGGGGGCGTTCTTTTTATACATCGCTCGGTCATATGCCGGCTATTTTTAGCGACCCATCATTTATGAATTTTTTATATGCAGGTATTTTTTGGGCTGCTACCGGGAAAAAATAATATGACTACCAAATAATTCGGCAAAGCCCACTTTTTTCTTTCTTCATAATTTAAATTTTACAAATATTATGAACTACCTGGATCAATTATTCGGATTGAAAGGGAAAGTGGCCATTGTAACCGGTGGCAGCCGCGGAATCGGTCAGGTGGTTGCCATAGGTTTGGCAAGAGCTGGCGCCGAAGTCGCGATTTTTAGCCGATCCGAAGCGAAGGACACGGTAAATACAATTCAATCCGAAGGGGGAACCGCATATAGTATTTTAGTGGACGTAACTGATGAAACGGGTGTCGATAATGCCGTTCGGGAAGTGGTGCGTCGTTCCGGTTCAATTGACGTTATTTTTAATAATGCCGGTGCCTGTATACACAAGGATACATTATCGGCAAGCCTGGCAGAATGGAATGAAATCATAAACGTAAATCTGACCGGGGTGTACATAATTGCCCGCGCTGCCGGAAAGTGGATGATAGAAAATGGAATACATGGAAGCATTATTAATATGGCTTCCATGTCTGGAAATATTGTGAACGTACCGCAATGGCAGGCATCCTACAATGCATCGAAGGCAGGTGTTATTCACCTCACCAGGTCGCTTGCCGTAGAATGGGCCGGATCATATGTCCGTGTTAACAGCCTGAGCCCGGGATATATAGCCACTCCGATGTCGGTCGACACGCCCCAGGAATTGAAAGACGCATGGATGCCTTTGATTCCGCTGCACCGTATGGGTGAACCGGAAGAACTGATACCGGCCGTTTTGTATCTGGCGGGTAACGCGTCTGGTTATACCACCGGAAGTGACGTAATTGTTGATGGTGCTTATAGTTGCCTGTAATGGCAGAAGCTTTCAGATAAAGTGATCTGGTTATTTTGTAATTTTCATGTCCTTTATTTTGTAACCCAAAAACCTTCCATATGAGAAAATATTTTTTGTTCCTCTGTCTTATTACGCTGGTTTCTCCTTTTGTTCATGCCCAAAGTAGTAATTATAAAGTTGTTTTTGATATGTCCAGCAGGGACTCTGTAAACCAACAGGCCATTGTCCGCGAAATCGGATTGATCACTGGTGCCAGTCCGGACGCGAAACTGGAGGTCGTTATATATGGGCAGGGATTGGACCTTGCGATAAAAAACCATTCGGTTCAGCAGCCGGCCATAGAAAAAATAATGGCATCAAACAAGGCGACTTTTAAAGTATGCGCCATGACCATGAAACGAAATAATGTTGATAGCACACAATTGGTGCCGGGCGTGGAAATCGTTCCTGATGGTATTTATGAAATCATTTCAAAGCAACAGGCCGGGTGGGGCTATATAAAAGTGGGCCATTGAGAACATAGAGGATATTTTCATTTTAGATAATCATTAATCATATGCCCATTTTTATGGACCGGCACGATGTTTCAGATGACGTGACCGCCGAAAAAATAGCTCAAATACACCAGGAAGATATAAAAATCCAGAATGAATTTGGATGCAGGGGTCTCACGTATTGGTTTGATGACAAGAGGAAAACAGCGTTTTGTCTAATCGAAGCCCCCGACGCAAAGGCGATTCAAATGATGCATAACAAGGCGCACGGACAGGTGCCACACAGCATCATCGAGGTGGAATCCAGTATTGTAGAATCTTTTTTAGGTAGAATTCAGGATCCTGAAAAAGCCCGTGATACCGGACTGAATATTATTAATGATCCTGCTTTCAGAACGATCATGGTTGTTTTTTTAGATCATTTAACAACAGGTGTTAAAAATTCCCTGCCTACCAAATCTTCATTCGAAAAATTAAACCGGGATATGCGAAAAATCCTGCAGTCGCATGAGGGGAATATTGTTAAACAATCGGAAGATTATTATTTAATTTCTTTTAGATCGGTTACCAATGCTACGCACGCTGCCCTGGATATTCAACAGCTGAACAAAGAGTTCACGAAGAATGAAAAGAAGGGGAAAAGCAATGTCAAAATTGGATTAAGTGCTGGTGTTCCGGTTACGCAAAAACAATTAATATTTGAAGATACCATCAAGCTGGCTGAGCGGATCGCTGCCCTCGTAAAGGGCGAAATAGTTGTTTCTGCTGAAGTGAAGGAAATATACAAGAGCGAGAATGCAAATACTTTTATCAAAGGGAAGGGCATCATCACGCTGATGGAATCAGACGAGAAATTCATCACGCTTTTAATGGATTACACGGATAAAGTATGGAACGATACAAACCTGAAAGTGGATCATTTTTGTAAACCACTCGGTCGCAGTAAATCCCAGTTGTATCGTAAAATGATTTTACTTTCCGGTCAGTCCCCCAACACATTTATCAAAGAATACAGGCTGAAAGAAGCTTTGAAATGTATACAAAAAAAATCCGGTAATATTTCTGAAATAGCTTTTACGACGGGTTTTAGCAGTCCTTCTTATTTTACCAAATGCTTTAAAAAGAAGTTCGGCCTTATTCCTGCGGATTACCTGAATTCCTTGCGTTAGTACCTGCATGATAACTTGTTTCACTGCCTGATGTAGTCAGGATGTGATGATCCATGCTTCCGTTGATTTATAAAGTGGAAACAATCTCCTGCCATTCAATATCGGTTGATTTCTCCGGCATTTTTATTCCGGCTTTATTATACCAGTAGCGGGCGTTTGAATGATCTCCCTCCTGTCTGTGAAGAAAAGCATGGATCCTGTAAGAAACCGGATCTTCCAAATCCTGAACGATCTGATGTGCTTTTTCCCAATTTCCCTTGCCGGCATACCAAAGTGCTTCTGCCTGTGGATTGAAATCTTCTGGCGGCTCAGTCCCGGACAGGCAGGTTTTGAATTCTTCCAGGGATATTTTTCTCATACGCTAATTTACAATTCCTCCGGTTATTACAAATTTGCCCGGCATCGTTTAAGCAATGGATCCGGGTGTTCGGTTATATTTGCACACAACTTTATATGAAACCTTCCGGTAAGGAAATCTTCGCATTCATTTGTTTATTACTGTCTGCCGCATGTCATCATCCGGCTGGCGACAGCCGGTCGAATGATCAGCCCCCGGTTTTTAAGGAAGGGGAATTCGGATATGATCTTCAGTTTTTAAAAAAGCATGATACAACACTGATCGTTTTAAAGAGCGGTAGTTCGCGGATTATTATTTCACCGAAATACCAGGCAAAAGTTTTTACATCAACGGCCAACGGCGATAAAGGACTGAGTTTTGGATGGATTAATTATAAAGCTTTTGATAAGGAGGACGCTCACATGAACGCGTATGGCGGTGAAAACCGTTTGTGGCTTGGTCCTGAAGGAGGTAAATTTTCTCTTTTCTTTAAGCCGGGAACAAAAATGACATTCGATCACTGGAAAACACCGGCACCCTTCGACACGGAGAGCTGGAATGTGAATGCCATGGACAGCCACGCGGTTACGATGGTCAAAGAAATGGACTTATTGAATTACGCAGGTACCCAACTGAAGTTAAAAGTTGTTCGCACTATTTCAATATTAAACAGGGAGCAGGTATTCAGACTGGCTGGTATCAATGAATCGGACAGCTCATTGTATGCGACAGGTTACGAGACAAATAATACACTTACGAATACAGGAGATCAGGAATGGACCGAATTAAGTGGCATGCCCTGTATATGGATTCTGGATATGTTCAAACCGTCACCGGGAACTATTGTCGTTGTCCCCTTCAAAAAAATAAGATCAGGGGATTTTGATAAAGTTGCGACAACAAATTATTTTGGTGCCATTCCAAACGAAAGGTTGAAACACAATGATAGTCTTCTTTTTTTCAAAGCAGATGGAAAGAACCGGGGGAAGCTGGGTATATTAGCCAACGGAGCCAGGGAAACAGCAGGAAGCTATGACGCGGAAAATAAAGTACTGACAATTATTTCATTCCGGGTAGATGAGAAGAAGCGATACCTGAACCAGGAATGGAATATAACAAAACCCTCTTTTGCCGGAGATGCGGTAAATGCCTACAATGACGGACCCTTACCTAACGGTTCGCAGATGGGACCATTTTATGAAATCGAGAGTGTATCTCAGGCGGCGTTTTTAAAACCCGGAGAATCAATTTACCACTCGCACACCGTTATGCATTTCTCCGGTAAAGAAGAAGCACTCGACAAAATAGCCACCCGTATGCTGGGCACCGGACTGGAAAAAATAAATAAATCCCTTGAAGTTTCTCATTATTAAATAATTTGCTTGGCTCTGTTAAGACTTTCTTCAGACTCTTTCATGAGCCTTTTGAATTTTTCATCTGAAGATTTTACCTGATTGGAATCAGTCATATTAATTCGCGAATGATTATCCTTTGAATCGACTTTAAATCCGAATAACTGGTTCATATTTAAAAAGACAGTTTGTGTTTGTTCTGCCTTCCATGGATTGGGATTGTTTGCAACTGAAACTTTGGCATCACGATTGGCTTTTAGAAAATCCTTCACCATCTTCTTGAATTCAAGATTTTCTGATCTTGTTAAAGTTGTTTCACTTCCACGGCCCTCAAAATAATAATGCGTCGCGATAAATTTCTTAACGTGATCCCTGCTCTCAGCCGGCAGGTAATTCTGCAGAACCCAGAAATTTCTACTGCCGGATTTCTGGATGGCATTATAAACAGGTTTCGGACCACCATTATAGGCTGCCAGCACCAATAACCAGTCGTTGAATTGCGCATAGAGGTCTCTCAGATATTTGGCTGCAGCAATTGTGCTCTTATAATAATTTGTACGCTCGTCATTTTGATGACTTGTTTTTAAACCCAAAATCTGGGCGGTAGCGGGCATCAACTGCCAGGGACCGCGGGCACCCACATGACTTAGGGCAGAAGATTTTAATTCAGATTCAATAACGGCCAGATATTTTAATTCGAGGGGTAGATGATATACATGAAGAACTGAATCGATAATTGAAAA
>DASXNJ010000049.1:0-2975 GCA_036495145.1 Puia sp. | reverse complement strand
TTTTATCTCATGCCCGTAAAATTAAAAATGGAATTTCTGCCCGAAACAGAAGTATTACCCGGTGATTCGGTGGAAGAATTAAAAGCGCGTGTATTTGAACAGATGAAAAATTTTATCGTTCAGCATCAGTAGAAAGTTCTTGCACGATTGATATGCAGATCACGCAGAATACCTGACTTGGGGCTGAGGGTAATATTGAATGATCGGTAGTATCCAACCGGTGTAACGTTTATGGAAAGTTGCCAGCAATGCATATCCCGCGAAATAAAAGTCGTGAGATTGTTCAGCACGAGGTTTTTTACATCATAGTAGCAGTTAAAACCCACTTTCCATTTTTCGGTCAGGTTAAAATCTCCATTTAAGATAAGCGATGAATTCGTTTGTGTTACATATTTATTTACAACAAACGCATTCGTGAAACTATACGCAAATGAAATATTCAGCGACCAGGCAATATTAAAATCCACATATTCAGCCGGATGATTTCGAACATACGCCAGCTCGGCCTGTTCTTCATCGATGGTCATGGGCATTTGATTATCCGTTGTATGCAGCTGATCCTGGTCACTTTTTTTAGGGTCTATCGGTTTACTTTTAAAAGAGGTGGAAATGGAAATATTACCACCGATGATATGTCCGAGGCTGAAACCATTGCCCTCCCAGGCATATTTATTTATGTTTATTCCTAATGAATCGCGCTGGTAGGGATTCAATGTAGTGGTCGCCGAGATATTGACATTCTTAAACAATGTACTCCGCAGATAAAAATAAATGGGGCTTAGTTTAAAGGAATCTGCCAGGTAATTATAACTTCCGTTAAAACCAAATCCGTCGATCAGTTTTACTTTTTCGTTTGCGCCTTCAGAAGTATCTGTTTTCGACCGCACTTTCATTTCGATATTATTATCGATGCCGAAACTCAATCCACCGAAAGTTCCCTGGGAAAATGCACTATATATATTCCCATTAAACTGGTTGAAGCTCTGTTTGTTGCCCTCTGGCGTATACTGAATGCTTGGCGTGTAGTAGCCTTTGGAGAGATCCGGTGAATAGGAAAAACTGACGGTCGGTCTGACGGTGTGGCGAATGCCCAGAATCTTACTATTTTTCCCAAAATGCTGGAATGTTCCAAAGATCGCGGTACTCAGGCTTACTGAAAACGCTACATTGTTTGCAAAAAAAACGCCTTTCTGCGTTGGCAGGGTGTCCAATTTCTGGTATGTATCATCCCATGCATAATCATATTTTCTACTCATGATTCTGTTTTGAAAACTCACGCCTGGAGTAATCTGCAAAAATCCCAGTTGCGGAAGAGCCAGCGTAATCGGGACATTATTCTGGGCTCCCCATTTAAATGTATCCAACACGTGACTAAAACTCGAAAGGGAATCGTAAAAACTGGTGGCACCCGAAATATTGGTATTCAGTCCGATACCGAGTTTCTGATACCATTTGGGAATGCCGACATAGTCTTTGGGAGCAAAAGGATAAATCGTTATAGCTGTAAACCCGATGGAAGGTGCATTAATAGTTACCAGCCCGGAAATGTTGTCCTGGTTATGGTTTGCGTTGACCGTCAGATTGTATTTGCCCTCATCAAATGTTTTCGAATAAGCGATGGAAGAACTGATCTGATTATTATATACGGCCGTCGGGTTGGTGATATTAGCGTTATTAAATTTTGCCGACATCAGATTCACATTGGCAGAAAAGTTTTGTCCGGGATGTGCCTTACTGTCTACATTATGCGCCCACTGAAAATTATACGTCTTCGTCGTGGTATAGGCATCTACCCCTTCATTGTTTAATATCCTGGTGTTCTGGTAGATAAAATTCATCCGGCCGCTATAACGGTAACGGACACGGTATTCCGGCGTAAAATACAGGTTGTATCCTCCATATGAGTATATATTGGCCCGCACTGCTACATCAAAATTATCACTCAGCACTTTATAATATCCCAGCCCCGTCAATCCCAGACCATATTGTGAACTCACATCGAAAGTGGGGGGCAGGAAACCGGAATGCCTTCCCTGGGAAATTGGAAAATATCCAAATGGTATATATATCGGAATCGGAACACCTTCAAATTCGGGATGGACAGGTCCTGTGATCGCCATTTGTTTATTGATCAGCTTCATTTTGTTTGTCCTGAAAGCAAAATGCGGTGTATCCAGATTGCAAGTGGTGAACTGCCCCCGGAAAGCATAATAATCATTCTTTGAAATCTTCTTCATTTTTTCTCCTGATACATACATCTCACCGCTTTGCGTATTGGCGCTCATCGTAATACCTTTTTTTGTCTTCATATTGAAGACCATCGAATCCGCATCCATTTTTGTCTCTGCCTGGGTCATTTTCGGCCGCCCGACCATTGCTCCCGACGTATCTCTCGTGTAGGTTGCCAGCAGGAGGCTGTTTGACTGATCCATCCGGATATTATATGCGTCCAGTTCGATGTCTTTGAATTTTGTACTGGCTTTATTATATAATGTAATATTCTTGGTCGGGACGTCGAGAACAACGGAATCCTGCGCGCTATAGGAAATCGGTGCGTCCAGTGAGTCTTTTGAAAAAGGTGCATGAATTGTGTCAACCTGCAGACGGGTACTATCGGAGTGAAAGGGAAGGGTATCCAGCAGTGCTGAATCAATAATCACAGTGTCTTTTAATGGAGAAATGTTTTTTTTCGGAATGGTATCCTGAATATTTGCGGGTGGTGTGTCACGATTTCTGTAATAACGAGCTGAACTGTTAACAGTTACACAAAAGAATAGCAATGTTAAAATCAGCGTGGAAAGGTATTTTAAACTAATTTTGCCCCCGTTGTTCATACATTACAATGGTACAAAAATAGGGGTATCTGTCTAAGTAATTATGAAGATTAACATCTTGACAGTCAAAAGATAACTATGGTGAGAGCACTATTTGGCCTGTTCATTTCTGTTTTCATTTTCTTTACTTTTTCGTCTTTT
>DASXNJ010000048.1:0-4182 GCA_036495145.1 Puia sp. | reverse complement strand
GAGCAGCGGAAATCGCAAATTCCGGTATATAATCCAAATCAAAAAATAAAATTGAAATAGCTTGTTGGTTGTGTTTAATTCAAAAATTATATTTTTGCAGCCGAAACTAAAATTTACAAAAATGTCAGACATCGCAACACGAGTCAAAAAAATTATAGTGGATAAGTTAGGAGTAGAGGAAGCCGAAGTAACAAATGAGGCATCCTTTACAAACGATCTGGGCGCCGATTCACTTGACACGGTTGAGTTGATCATGGAATTCGAAAAGGAATTCAACATATCAATTCCCGATGAACAGGCAGAAACCATTACGACGGTTGGTCAGGCTATCGGATACCTGGAAGAACACGCCAAATAAGAGGTTTTTTGTGCTGCGCTAATCTTCGTTGATCCGCTTTTCAAAGGCTTTACAGCTGAGAAAGCGGATTTATCACATTATTCACGTCCGCGCAATTGGTAATATGGAACTGAAAAGAGTTGTTGTAACAGGTATAGGTGCGCTTACACCAATTGGAAATAGTCTGAACGATTATTGGCAAAACCTGTTAAATGGCGTTTCCGGTGCGGACATGATTACGCTTTTTGATGCTTCCAAATTCAAAACCCGTTTTGCCTGCGAGTTAAAGAATTATGATCCGCTCAGCTTCCTCGATAAAAAGGAAGCCCGGAAGCTGGACCGTTTTGCGCAGACAGCTCTTGGGGTAAGCGACCAGGCTGTTGCAGATGCCGGCATTACAAAAGATAATGTTGACGGTGACCGGGTGGGTGTTGTATTTGCCAGCGGTATCGGAGGAATCAATACTTTCCAGGAAGAAGTAGGCAATTTCGCCAAAAGTGATGGTGTACCCCGTTACAATCCTTTTTTCATACCGAAGATGATACTGGATATTGCGGCCGGTCATATTTCCATCCGACACGGATTCAGAGGACCCAATTTTGCCGTGGTAAGCGCCTGTGCATCATCCACCAATGCCCTGATGGAATCATTCAACCTGATCCGGCTTGGAATGGCCGATATCATCCTGACCGGTGGTTCCGAAAGTGTAATTACAGAAGCCGGTGTAGGTGGTTTTAATGCCATGAAAGCGCTCAGTGAACGAAATGACAGTCCCAAAACTGCCAGTCGCCCCTATGATAAAGGCCGGGACGGATTTGTAATCGGAGAAGGGGCCGGAGCGCTGATACTGGAAGAGCTTGAACATGCAAAGCGGAGGGGTGCCAGAATCTATTGCGAGATTGCCGGAGCCGGTGCTACCGGTGATGCACATCATATTACAGCCCCCCATCCTGAAGGAAGAGGTGCGAAGAATGTTATGAATGCTGCCCTGCGGGATGCGCGTCTCAATGCTTCCGATATTGATTATATCAACACGCATGGTACATCCACTCCGCTCGGAGATGTATCGGAAGTAAAAGCCATAATGGATGTATTTGGCGAAAATGCATTCAAGGCGAATATCAGTTCCACCAAATCGATGACCGGTCACTGCCTTGGTGCCGCGGGTGTGGTAGAAGCCATCGCCTGCATCATGAGCGTGGTGGACGATGTCGTACCCCCAACCATCAATCATTTCGAAGACGATCCTGAATTAGACGCCCGACTCAATTTCACTTTTCACAAATCGCAAAAAAGAATCGTAAACGCTGCGTTGAGTAATACGTTTGGGTTTGGGGGTCACAATGCATGTGTGATCGTAAAAAAATATAAGAACTAATATGAAAGTGTGGAAATATGGAAATGTGGAAATGTGGAAGTGCCGGGGTCTTGGACTCAGTAATGACTTTTTGGAAATTGATTAAAATCAATCAGCGGTTTTGATTTTTCATACTTTCATATTTCCATACTTTCATATTTCCATACTTGTCTTAGTTTGATATGAAATAACTTATTTTAGTGTTGTGGGAATATTAGACAGGCTCTTCAATACGGATTCATCGATTGTTTCTTTCCGCAAACAGTTGCGCAATGTACTGGGTTTTGTACCGGGAAACGCGGTATTATATAAAACAGCTCTTACACACCGTTCAGTAAAAGAAAGTTCGGATCAGAATAATGAACGGCTTGAATATCTGGGTGACGCCATTCTGAGCGCGATCATTGCTGATTTTCTTTTTAAAAAATATCCATATAAAGAAGAAGGATTTCTTACAGAGATGAGGAGTAAAATGGTGAACCGCGTGCAGCTCAATGACATTGCGGTTAAAATGGGGCTTCGCAAAATTTCTTATTTTAATAAATTCGACGGCTCTCTGAAAATGAGCCAGATCTTTGGCAATACTCTGGAAGCTGTTGTCGGTGCCATTTATCTTGACAAGGGATATGACAAATGCAGGCAATGGGTTATGGAAAGGATCATTCAGCCTTATCTCTTCATGGAGGATCTTGAAAATCTGGAAATCAATCATAAGAATAAATTATACGGCTGGGCAAACAAGAATGGGAAAAATCTGGAATTTGAAACCATCGACGAACATATGGAAGGCGGCCGCCGATTATTCACCGTTGGAGCCGTCGTGAACGGAGAACTGATTTCACAGGGCCGCGCATATAATAAAAAAGACGCGAGCCAGATCGCTGCCCAACTGGCTATGGAAAAACTCGGTCTGAACAAAGTGGAAGGAGAAGATCAATCTCCCAATTAGAAGAACAATCCCGTAAATAAGAAGAGCAATCTTCCAGCTAAGAAGAACAATCCCGCAAATAAGAAGATCAATCGCCCAATTTAGAAAAACAATCCCGTAATTAAGAGGAGCAATCTCCCGGTTAAATTTTAACGAACTCAACCCTCCGGTTATTCGCACGGCCCTCCGGTGTATTATTATCCGCAATCGGTTTTGTATCACCGAATCCTTTCGCCGTCAAACGGGTGGCACTGATGCCCATCGAAATCAATTGTGCTTTCACTGCATTGGCCCGGTCCTGGGATAAACTGAGATTATGTGCCGGATTGCCTGAATTGTCAGTGAATCCTTCAATATCAAATTTGATATCAGGATTATCTTTCATGATCTGTTCGATCATGTTCAACGTCCCCATACTTTCGGGTCTGATGACTGATTTGTCCACATCGAAATTGATGCCGTGTGTTATGATTTTTGCATCCGTGAATTTTTGTCCGATCATATTCATACCGCCACCACCGGCGATCCGGATATTGGTCACCACGCATTTTCCAGTCACGCGAATCGCAAATTTATTTATACCGTCGTCTTTTACTTCCGGGATAACATACAAACGGTTTTGATCAAGGTAGATCTTCATTTGTTTATTCTTATACGCAATAGCTACATGGTGCCACTTATTTACAAAATTCAACTGACCTACATCGTCGGACAATTGTTTTGAACCTTCTGATATTCTGGCAGAATAAAAACCAAGTTGCTCCGGAGATATATCCAGATCATCATAACTATCGATGGGTTCATCCGTTCCATAAAAATTCAGTCCCGCCCAATGAAGTCTGATATCATCATCAGCATCTGCGGCCCTGGGGACATACATATCGAATTCAACCGTAAATGCGGCGGGCATATAACCCGATTTTTTTTTCATGCGGGGTTCCATCACAACTGCATTATCCCCTTTCTCGGCAGCTGTAAGTGCAAATACTTTTCTTCCATCAAATTCGGTTACAACTCCCTGCCCGTAGTCCAGATGCCAGTGCGCCGGAAATTCTCCTTTAGGATCTTCACTGAAATCGTCTGCGAATAAAATGGTTTCCCCGGGTACAAAATCATAATTATCGTAGGCTTTCAGAGTGGGTGGCTGGGAAGTGGTGGATGTATTGGCATCCTGAGCACTTGCAAAAAAGACCATCATACAGGTAAAAAGACTGATCATGAATATCCGGTTCATAGCTGTTGTTTGATCATTATAAAAGTTATTAAAGAATATTTATTCTGATACTTTATTCAAATTACCGTTACGGTTTTTCCATGCACAACTCTATCAGGACTCCATTGGTATTTCCGGGGCGCAAGAAACAAACCAGCTTATTATCAGCGCCGGGTCTTGGTATTTCGTTCAGCATGACAAAACCAGCTGCAACCAGTCTTTTTACTTCCGAAAAAATGTCTGTGACCGCAAAAGCAATATGATGAATACCTTCTCCTTTCTTCTCGATAAATCTGGTGATGACGCCATCGGGATCAGTGCTTTCCAACAGTTCAATTTTCTGACTG
>DASXNJ010000047.1:0-2496 GCA_036495145.1 Puia sp. | reverse complement strand
TTCATTTTTTAAAATATTGAAACAATGCGGGCAGGCTGTTACAATCTTGCTGATCTTGTAATTATTTAAAGTCTGTATGTTTTGATATGCCATCATCTGGAAAATGAACTCATTGCCTGCCCGCCGGGCGGGATCTCCGGTGCACATTTCCTCTTTCCCCAGGATGGCATACCGGAGTCCGATCCGGTTTAGAATTTGTGCAAACGCCCTTGTAATTTTTTGTGCACGCTGGTCATAACTTCCGGAACATCCAACCCAGAACAAAATTTCCGGTGATTCGCCCCGGCCTGCCAGCTCCGCCATAACGGGTATGTCCATGTATTCATATTTACCTGTGTAAATCTAAAGTAAAATTGCCTGCCGGTTAGGTGCTGATTCGGTAATTTTATGGATAATTCAGATTATGTCCGTTGATGATAAAATGCTTTTAATCCGTAATTACGATCTATGGTGTCATCTTTCCGATGCAGATTATGAAGATCTGAAAATCGAGCACCATTTTATGGAAGTGCCAAAGGGTGAATATATTTACTTTGAGGCCTACAATCATAACAAGATCTATTTTGTAAAAGAAGGTTATATCCGTATCGGTCATATCGATTCGGAGGGCAACGAAAAAATTAGCGAGATCATTCAAAAGGGTGAACTGTTCGGACAAATAACCCTGGAGAGAAGTAATTTGCACGGTGAATTCGCGCAGGCTTATAAACAGGACGTGAGCATCTGTGCGTTTTATATTGAGGACTTTGAAAAACTATTAAAGAAACGGCCGGATCTTGCACTCCGTTACAGCAAACAGGTAGGCGCCAAACTTCGAACCATTGAAAACAGGCTGCTGAATCTTTTAAACAAGGATGTAAAAACAAGGCTTGCTCATTTTTTCTGGCAACTGGTAGAGAATAAACTCGGCGAAACGATGCCGGAAGGATTCTGTATACCGAACTATCTGAAACATGAGGATATTGCCAACCTGATCGGTTCCAGCAGGCAAACCGTGACGACCATGATCAATGAATTGGAAGCGGAGGGAATACTATCCTACAACCGTCAGGAGATCTGCTTTCTGAATGTTAAAAACTTACAAAAACGTATTTCTGTCAATTAACCGACAAAGGATGGCCGGGAAGCACCATAGTTTTGATCAAATTTTAAAAATGAAAGTGCTGGCGATGGTTTTATTTCTATTCTCTGCTTCTGCAGGTTTTTCTCAGACAGATGTTTTCAGGATGAAGCAGTTTAACCTGGATGATGGCATCGCGATTAAAGGATATGATCCGGTGGCCTATTTTACCGCGGGCAAAGCAGAAAAGGGCAAATCTGCATTTTCTTCATTATATCATGGCGTGAACTATCATTTTGCAAACGGGGCAAATCTGAATAGTTTCCTGTCGAATCCTGAAAAATACGAACCCCAATATGGAGGCTGGTGTGCATATGCCATGGGTCACGATGGTTCAAAGGTTGAAGTAGATCCGGAGACTTTTAAAATCATCGACGGAAAATTATTTCTGTTCTATAACCGGTTTTTTAATAATACGCTGAAAACATGGAACCAGGATGAATCGAAGCTTCACGCCAGGGCGGATACAAACTGGCAAAAAATTCTAAAACAATAAACCGAAAAAACAACATGATGAATATGCGCACCGCTGGTATTTGGATCCTGAGGCTGGTCCCGGCCGTAATACTGCTTCAGACACTCTATTTCAAATTTACTGCCCAGCCGGAATCCGTTCAGTTGTTTACGCGGATTGGTATGGAACCCTATGGGCGGATTGGAACCGGTGTATTGGAACTGGTGGCTGCCATCCTGATATTGATTCCACGTTATACGGGATACGGCGCTATTTTAGGTTTGGTGATGATGACCGGCGCTTTGTATTTTCATCTCACAAAAATTGGGATTTTTTTTGGAGGGGATGCCTTGCTTTTTATCTATGCGGTCATTACGTTTGTCTGTTGTGCCGCGTTGATTTTTATTTACAAGAGTCGTCTGGAAAATCAACTGAAGAGAAAATAGAAAGCGAAACACATCATTTTCAGAAATATTTATGCTAAAAAAAGGATTATTCGTTGTCTTGTTTATATCGTTACAGTCCGCGTTCGCCCAGTATCATCCCGTAGCCGCTGAATCCAACGTGCGGTTCAGCCTGAAGAATTTTGGATTTAAAACCGGAGGTTCCCTGGATGCTCCGGAGGCTGATATTGTTTTTAATCCGGATGATCTGAGTAATGCTTCATTCAGGGTAACCATCAAAGCGGAGAGCATCAATACGGACAATGAATCGAGGGATGAACACCTGAAAGAGGCCAGCTATTTCGATGTGAAAAACTATCCTCAGATCCGTTTCGTATCTTCTTCTGTGAAAGAATCCAAAAGTAAGGGAGCGTATGAGACCAGGGGTATACTGACGATTAAAAACAAAAGCAAAGAAATTGTGTTGCCGTTCACTGCAGAAAAAAATGGAAACGGGTGGCTTTTTTCAGGCAGCTTTA
>DASXNJ010000046.1:0-2889 GCA_036495145.1 Puia sp. | reverse complement strand
CTGCGCCTGTCTGGGATTTTTCGTATAAATTGATATATGGTTCAGGAAACGCTTTTATTTGTTATTTCCCTGTTATTCGCCGTGATGCTGTTGGTGATCGTGGGACTGAAACTCAAGATCGCGTATCCTATTTTTCTGGTCATCGGCGGACTGCTCATCAGCCTGATTCCGGGAACTCCGCGGGTGGGCATCAGCCCCGATTTGATTTTTCTGATTTTTCTTCCGCCCCTGCTATATGAAGCAGCCTGGTACACATCGTGGCCTAATTTCTGGAAGATGCGTCTGCCGATCATATTACACGGGTTCGGGCTCGTGATAGTTACTTCGGTAATCGTCGCTTATCTCTCGGAAAAACTGATACCCCGTTTTACATTGACGATCGGATTATTGCTCGGCGGCATCATTTCACCGCCGGATACCGTGGCCGCCACTTCTGTACTCAGATATTTTAAAATTCCAAAAAAAGTAAAAACGGTTTTGGAAGGAGAAAGCCTGGTAAACGATGCGGCGAGTTTAACTGTTTTCCGGTTTGCATTGGCAGCGGTCATTTCTGGAACTTTTGTAGTTGAGCAGGCAGCAACGGCATTTATGATGGTAACGGTCATGGGTATCCTGATCGGTTTATTGATTGCACAGATCATTTATTATATCCATAAATTATTTTCCACGACAACTGAAATTGCCACGGCGCTTACGCTGATCACACCCTATATAATGTACCTGACGGCGGAACATTTTCATTATTCAGGTGTGCTTGCGGTGGTGAGTGGTGGACTGTATCTTTCATCACGGTCGAAAGAAATCCTGAATCATAAAGCCAGACTACAATCTGCCGGCGTATGGCATACGCTGGCCTTTATTCTGAACGGATTGATTTTTATCCTCATCGGATTGCAGTTGCCTTCCATTATAAATGGTCTGAAGTATTATAGTATTCAGGATGGGATACGATACGGATTGGTTGTCTCGGTACTTATCATTGTCATTCGGATGGTCTGGCTTTTTATTACTACTTATATGACTATTTTCCTCAGCAGGAAATTCAGGGAAAGTCCGATGCGTCCAAACTGGAAAGAAGTTTTCCTGGTAGGCTGGACCGGAATGCGGGGTGTTATTTCGCTGGCCTCTGCGCTTGCCATCCCGGTAACTCTGTCGGGTGGAAAGGATTTTCCGGAACGGGACCTGGTCCTTTTTATCAGTTTTATGGTAATCCTGGTGACGCTGGTTTTCCAGGGGTTGTCCCTGCCCTGGATTATAAAGAAACTAAACCTCAGCGAAGACATCCGCGAGATACCGATGGATGTGCAGGCCCAGCAGATACACCTGAAGCTGATGAAACTTTCACTGGTCAGGTTAACAGAAAAACACGCCGGCCTGATACAAACCAATATGCTGGTGAAAACCCTGAAACATAAGTTTGAAAACGAAGTCGGATTTACAAAGCTGAATATCGAGTCGCTAAAGATTACGGATGATGAAAGGGAACAGGTAAAGGAATACAATCAGGTTTTGCTTGATATCCATGACTTCCAGCATAAAAAGCTGTCCAGTCTGGGTATGCATACCCTGTATGATGAAGACGTGATTCGTCGTGAAGAATCGCGTATTGACCTGGAACAGAATAAGATAGGCTAGAAATTCGGAAACCCTATTTAATGATTTATTGAACTTTTTAGGTTGTTGCGTTGACATCCAACGGGGGGTTGACCAAGGGTCATCGAAGAGCCATCAGGGGGTTCACTTTTAAAATTTAAAGGTTAATACCTTATCATCTGGTACTGAATTTGTGGTTATTTAAGAAAATCCATCCTATGGGAAAGCTTCTTCAAGGCATCAATGGGCCTTTCTCCGGCAAAGTCGGAACCGTTGTAGGTTATTTAGTGAATGACGTTCAGGTTGTCAGGGGTCTGCGAAAAAGAAAAAGAAAAAAGTTTTCAGAAAATGAATTGAACCAGCAGGCCAGGTTTACCATCATGAACAGATTCCTGGTTCCTTTAAAAGATGTGCTGAATATCACTTTCGCGCATCTGGCCTTTCGTATGAAGGGTTTCAACAAGGCATTTTCATATAATGTAAAGACGGCCATCCTTGGTATTCGACCTAATCTCAGTATCGATTACCCAACCGTGCTACTGAGCCGGGGCGATCTGACCAAAGCCGAATCCGCAAAGGCAGAATTATCGGGGCACGACATGTTTAAATTCACGTGGACCGATAACTCCGGAAAAGGCAAAGCCTCCCCGGCTGATAAAGTATTTGCAGCCGCATATGAGCCGGTATTGGGTTACTGGATTTCTAAAATGGATCTCGCAACACGATCATCAGGAGTTTGTGAACTGTCATTAAAAAACGGAGGTTTCGAAGGGATGCCCGTGCATGTGTATCTGGGCTTCGTGGCCGCTGAAGGAAATGATGCATCCGACAGCGTATACCTGGGTGCGGTGAATGTGCCTCCGAAATAAGTGAGAATCAACAGTTTTCCACAAATCCACATTCCCCGATAATTAATTTGTACGTAGCCCATTTTCAGCTATTTTTGCACGCTCAAAACAAGGGGTAAACGCTTGTTTTGAACCATCTCGTTCATTGCAAAATGATGAGCAGATTCCGTAGCTCAGTTGGTAGAGCATTACACTTTTAATGTAGGGGTCCTGGGTTCGAGTCCCAGCGGGATCACAATAAGCTTAGATTGAAAAGACAGTAGAGAATTAATTGAACAATTAAACCCTTATCCAGTAAGGGTTTTGTTGTTTTAAGAAACAGTTGATGATCAACTTAATATCACAATTCAGTCACCCGAAATCTGTACAGGTGACCGATCAACTCCAGCCGTAGAAAACAGAAGGTTTTCCCATCGCACAAGCTACCTTTTGCTCCCCTGAGGCCATA
>DASXNJ010000045.1:0-14630 GCA_036495145.1 Puia sp. | reverse complement strand
CCAAAGAACTGGAAGAAATTCTTGGCCGTACACTGGGTGTTCCACTTTTCCAGGAGCAAGCCATGAAGATCGCTATTGTTGCTGCTGGTTTTACACCTGATGAGGCAGATGAATTGCGTCGCAGTATGGCTACATTCAAAGCGCAGGGGATGGTAACAAAATTTGAACAAAAATTAATCTCAGGCATGATGGAGCGTGGGTATCAACGTGAATATGCTCAACGTGTTTTCAGGCAACTCGAAGGGTTTGGCAGTTATGGATTTCCAGAAAGTCATGCGGCAAGTTTTGCTTTGCTGGTATATGTTTCTTCCTGGATCAAATATTATTATCCAGATGTATTTGCAGGTGCTTTACTAAATAGTATGCCGATGGGCTTTTACCAGCCCGCACAAATTGTGATCGATGCAAGAAAGCATGGCGTGGAAGTTCGTCCGGTGGATGTGAATCATTCTGACTGGGATAATACACTGGAAGAAAAATCAGGTTCCTGCCATGTGTTAAGACTTGGCTTCCGTCAGGTAAAGGGATTACGGGAAGAAGACATGCTATTATTGATTTCTGCCAGAAGCAAAATGTATTCTAATATCATCGAAATGCGTGATGCGGGTATTTCCCAGGCAGTATTGGAAAGATTAGCCGATGCTGATGCTTTCAATTCGATGGGCCTGGACAGGCGAAAAGCTTTATGGGAAATTTCCACAGGTAATGATCAGCCAGCCGGATTGTTTGCCGGAAAAATTTCTGATCCTTCATCGGAAGAAAATATTTCGTTACCCCGAATGAGAAAATCTGAACATGTTGTGCATGATTATGCGGCCATATCACTTTCACTAAAAGCACACCCCGTTCATTTTGTTCGTGAAAAACTTGAGCAGCTGCACATACTGAGGACAGATGACTTAAAAACACAATTGGATGGGGACCTTGTTAAGGTAGCCGGACTGGTATTGGTCAGACAGAGACCAGGGACAGCTTCAGGTATATGTTTTATTACGATTGAAGACGAGACTGGCTGTGCCAACCTGGTTGTATTTGAAAACCTGTTTGATAAATTCAGGAAAGAAATTCTTCAGTCACGTTTACTGATGGTCGAAGGCAAACTTCAGATAGAAGGTGAAGTGATTCATGTAATCGTGCAGCGATGTTTTGACATGACCCGATTATTACGCCATCTCACTGAAGTTGCTGATGATGAACTTCCCATACTGACCCTGGCCAGAGCTGATGAAACCTCTATTCCAGCTCATGCGCAGGAGGATGTTTTTCATAAGGGGAGGAACTTCCGATAGTGTGGAAGTGAATTCCCTAATTTTAGCTATTTAAAATACTGTATTGTCCGGATTTTTGATTCGGGATTGTCTTTAATAAAATGACCAGCTTTATCGACATATATAAACAAAAAATATTAACGACATGGAAAGATTTATGCTAATCGTAAGAGAGGACCTGAAAAGAATTGGAAAGCTTAAAACCGAAGTTCGTTTTGCGGAAGGGCCTGATATGACAGACTGGATAAAATCTCTTATCGAATCAGGAAATTATATTGGAGGGGACCCCCTGGCGATCAAAGGCAGATACGTAACTCAAAACGAAGTGCTTTCTGACGGTCCGTTTATTGAAGCAAAGGAAGGTATCAGTGGTTATGATATAATCCTGGCTGAAAATATTGAACAGGCAACCGCGATAGCACAAAGCTGTCCGATGGTCATGCAGGGTTTTGCCATCAGGGAAGTGAGACCCATTCAACCATTTATTTTTAAAAATAATGAACAAGTCTAAATCTCTTTACCGATGTAGATACATATGAGGTGGAAAAAAACAATGAGAAGCAGACACGTTTACACGTTAAATATTGTCAAATAAATTCAGATATTTCTCTTTGAATTATTTGGAAAAGGCTTTGATGATTTCATAATTGTAGTCCAGCCCTTCATAAAAATCTTCTACCCGGATTCTTTCATCTCTGGCATGCATGCGAAAATCATCCACATCCAGAAACACACCTGAAATGCCATATGTTGGCATACCTGCTGCGCGCAGATATTTTCCGTCTGAGGCACCAACTCCCATCACGGGCAGGACTGGTATACCGGGCCAGAATTTTTTGGTTATTTGTTCCACCTTATCAATGATTTCCCTATTTACGGGAGAAGCCGGACCACTCTTTAATACCATTCTAACGGAGACGTGTATTCCAGTATCACCGAGAATCTGTACTATTCTGTTTTTGGCCTCTTCTTCTTTTACACCTGGTAATAAACGGCAATTGACTGTGGCTTTTGCAGATTGCGGTAATGCATTAACCGAATTTCCGGCGTCTACTACTGTCGTAATGCAGGTGGAGCGCATCAGGGCATTATAATACGGAAACATCGCGAGCCGGTTGATGATTGCTGTATCAGGGTTATTCTGTGCAATGGCTTTCATATCTGTTTCGAGTTGTCCAGTCTCCAGGGAAGCCATCGTTGCAAAATATGATTTCGTTACATCACTGAACTGTACTGGAAAATCATAAGCCTGCATTTTTACAAGACCATCCGCCAGGCGATAGATCGCATTATTTTTTGTGGGTTGTGAACTGTGACCCCCGGGATTTTTCACTTCCAGCGTCAAATAAAAATTTCCTTTCTCGCTAACCTGTACGGGACGAAGAATTCTTTTGCCTTCTTTTCTTTGCGGTTCACCTGCATCCATATTTATACAGAATGAAGCATCAATCAACGGCCGGTGGTTTTGTACGAGCCATTCCACACCATCGTAATCATCCGCGCTTTCTTCCCCGGCGGTGAGTGCCAGGACCAGATCACGGTCTGGAATAAAACCAGCTTTCCTGAGCCGGATAAAATTTGAAACCAGGATGGCAGCTCCGCTTTTTACATCCAGGGTGCCCCGACCATAAAAATAGCCATTGGTCTCAACGAGTTTGAATGGATCGTAAGACCAGTCTTCCGGTTTGGCTTCCACCACATCCAGGTGCGCCAGGAAGAGTACCGGTGGTTGTTTGCCCGATCCATGTATGCGTGCGATCATATTCTTGTTGCGTGCAAAAGGGCCGATGATAACAATATCCTTTACATCAAAGCCGCCCTCTTTTAAACGTTTTGCCATAGCCTCCGCGGCAGGCGTGCAATCACCGATGGAATGGGTTGTATTGATCTCAATCAGTTCTTTAAAAATACTATGTGCGAGATCCTGTTCTACAGAAAGTTTGTTAACCTGAGCTGAAACAAATTGAAATACGATCGACAAAACAAATATTAAACCCGCGAAGAATTGTTTAATGATCTTTTGCATGCGAAAGGTGGTAGATTTATATATCTAATTTACCCACTATTATCCTGCTCTGGTAAAAAAGTTAGGAAAGGCCCTGGGCCCGGGAATGAATTTTGTAATCGTTATCCCATGGCGATCAAACGATTTCTTTACGACACAGGTCAGATACTAAAAAATTCATTCAAAAGATTCGGAGACGATAAAGTGCTAAAACTAAGTGGGTCATTGGCGTACACCATGGTTTTTTCTATGGGTCCGCTGATTCTGATTATTATTACCACAAGCAGCTTCTTTTTCGGTCGTGAAGCTATTGAAGGCAGAATCTATGGTCAGTTGGAAGGTTTTTTAGGACACGATACCGCCCTGCAATTACAGGACATCATTAAACATGCGGCCGTCAGTGGTAAGAGCACATTGGCAACAATTATAGGTATCCTCTTTCTCGTAATAGGCGCTACAGGGATCTTTTCAGAAATCCAGGATTCTATTAATATGATCTGGGGGCTTAAACCAAAGCCCAAAAAGGGGTGGGTGGCATTTTTAAAAAACCGATTATTATCGTTTTCCGTCATTATCGGACTGGGGTTCCTATTGCTCGTCTCCCTGGCCGTTTCGGCGTTGATAGAAGCTTTTGGAAATCATCTAAAGACATTATTCTCCGGCATTTCCGCCATTCTGCTTTACGTCATCAACCTCCTGATGAGTATTGGCATTTCGGGTTTTATTTTTGCTGCCATCTTTAAGATTCTGCCTGATGCCAAAATCAAATGGAAGGATGTTTGGGTTGGGGCCCTGGCAACTACCTTCTTGTTCTTATTGGGAAAATTTGCTATCTCTTTCTACATATCGAAAAGTAATGTAGGTTCTACTTATGGAACGGCCGGTTCGCTGGTGGTACTTCTCTTATGGATATATTATTCCTCTGTTATTTTATATTTCGGTGCCGAATTTACAATGTCTTATGCCATGCTTTATGGCGCTCCGATAAAACCGGCGGAGTACGCCGTAACAATAAAAGAAATTGAGGAAGAAAAAGGCGATATGTCTGTTCAGGAAAAAGAAAATATTCCCGACACTCCTGCCGCCAGGTAATTTGATTTTACATTTTCCGGGGCCCGTAAAAATCACAGATCCCGATATAAATAAAAAAACTGCCGGATGTAATCCGGCAGCTCTGTAAAAAATCAATAAACCTTTATTTAAGGTTCAACTACATTCAGAATTTTCTTCAAAAAAATCATCTGCTGGTGCAATACAGCGGTGTAAATGGATAATAAGATCTTCTTCATTAAGATGGATTTGTTTGGTTTTAAAAGATTGGTTTTGTCCTTTTAAAGCATAAATAATGCCATTATTAAACGATATAGCGGGTAAAATATTGGCTTTCATATGTTAATGATCAGTCTTTTAAAATAATTCGCCACTGATAATCAGCATTTTATTGCGTCGGCTGTGAATAACTTTTATCTGATTCGCGACACCAGGGGTTTGAACTGCCATCCATTGTTACAAAACTATCGCATCGATCAGCCGGCTATTTTTGTTAATTTGCGACCAGTTCTAATTCATTGATTATGCAACTTACTGCCAGACTCGTACAACTTCTACCCATTCAATCGGGTACCGGAAAAAACGGACAATGGAAGAAACAGGATATTATTGTAGAGACTGAGGCAACCTATCCAAAGAAAGTTTGCATTTCAATCTGGGGCGACAAGATAGACACTGCCAGCTTTCAGCCCGGTAGTTCGTTAAAAATTGACTTTGACGTTGAGAGCCGTGAATTCAATGGTCGATGGTATACTGATGTAAAAGCATGGAAAATTGAAGCTTCGGGTGTCCCGGCTTCGTCTGGTCCCGAAAAAGTGATGAGCAGCATGGGTCCGGAAAATGTCAATAATGATGATGATCTTCCTTTTTAGGAACAGATCCTTGGTTGTTATAACATAATAGCCCCTGTAAATATGGTATCTGCAAGACCTGTTTCTGATCTTTTTCGAAAAATTAATTCTTTCCCATCTGAGAAAAATCTCCATACAGCGTTTCAAAAACGATTTTACCGTTGTTATTAAAGGTGTCGAACTGAACGAAATCCACTCTGAGTGTATTTCCGGTTTTTTTTGATTTTCCAAACCAGGTTCCCCAGGACTGTACAATTTTTTGATCTCCGTCGATATAATTCAGATAGTCAGGATAACCAAGCGCCTTGATCCGAATACTATCATAATAACTAAAATCACCACTCCACATTTTCATGGCATCAGCGATTGGGATCTGTTTCGGCATTCCCGAAACCCAGAATTTTGCTGTATCCGAATAAATCTGTTTTGCCGCCGACATATCATTATCCAGATAAGCTTTGTTGGCTTTGTCTACAAGCTGAATGTAAGGATGCTTAATGTAAATAGTCCCGTTCTTTTCTTCCTGGGAAAAACCAGAAAATAGAATAATGAAAAAGGCGGCAGTTAAAATAATTCGTCTCATGTGGTGATGTTTTTGTGTTCAACTAAAGATATGTATATCCTACACGTAAATCCTTCCTCTTGTTTTGCAATTATTACTCAGGATGATGATCTGAATACTTCTTAATTGGAATTATGCGACAATTCGTTCGTTGCATGATTAAATACGCCATTGTGGTTTCCCGTCACTTTAGTTTTCCGGCTTTCTTCAGAAATAGACTAGATTTATTGCAACCTAATTTCATTTTACCTGTCTGATCGAATACGTGCATCAAATCATTCGAGATCAATCAAACGACAAAGAACTGGTTGACCGCGTTTTGCGTGGTGATACCCATTATTTTGGAACCATCATAAAAAACACTGAAAACCTGGTCGCAGGGATTATTTTTAAAATGATTCCTGTTTCAGAAGAGCGGAAAGATCTCGTCCAGGATGTTTATCTGAAAGTTTTTCATAACCTGGCCGGGTTTAAATTCCAATCTAAATTATCAACCTGGATCGCCCAGATTACATATAATACATGCCTTTCCTGGATTGAAAAGAAAAAGCCTTTGCTGTCTCGAAATATTTCTGAAGATGACAGATATGAAGAGATGTCGAATCCGGTTTCTAATGGCCCATACCTGGTCAATGAATCGGAAAATCGGATTCTGCAAAAAGAACTCGCCGGTATCCTAATTAAGGAAATTGAAAAATTGCCGGTTATCTATCAGACCCTGATTACACTTTATCATCATGAATCCGTTTCATATGAAGAACTTTCGCAGATTACCGGTCTGCCGGTTGGCACCGTTAAAAGCTATCTATTCCGGGCCCGGAAAATGCTGAAAGAAAATTTACTCTCGAAATATAAAAAAGAGATGCTATGAAATACATCCATCTGTCAGAATTAGAAATTCAGGACTGCGCCCTGTACCAATCGAACTGTCCCGCAGAGATTTTAAGACATCTTGAAAGCTGCGCCGGGTGCAATGCGGAAGTAGAGGCCTACAGATTTCTTTTTTCAGAAATCGATCAGCAAAACGCACCGGCTTTTGATTTTGATATTTCTGCGCTTGTTATTCCTACATTAACCAGGACCAGGGCAAGAATGACCGTTGAACATTTTATTGCTGGTTTTCTGGTGATTTTTGCAGCCTGCTGCATCGGCATCCCGCTGGTCATTTACCGCAGAAATATTTTGTATATGTTCGAAGGTGTGCCTCCATTTTTCATTTATAGTATTATCGGGAGTACATTAATTATTATAATAACCCGCATTACGCTGATGTATAAAAAATTTCAAAGGCAAATGCATTTTTTAAATGTCAATTAAAATTTTGCAACAAATTACTTAGCTCTCCGTCAAATAAAACAAATCAGGAATATGAAAAAAACAAGTATGACCCTATGCATTTCTCTCCTGGCTATATACTCGCAGGCACAGGATCAGGTAAAAGAAAATTTTGAAGCATTCAAAGACAGGGATTTCATGTTCGATGCACTCCATATCTGTGCGACCATTTCGGTAATTTATCTGGTTTCCTATTTTATCCTTCAGATTATAAAAAATGCCATGACATTTCGTATAAAACACCGAATGCTGGATAAAGGAACGGAGGAAAATATCGTACGTGAACTTTTACAGCCGGATAAGAAAGAAAATAAAAATTATATTCTTCAGTGGTTCTTTATGTTCGCCTCCATTGGTGTGGGTTTAATATTGGTCAGACTGATTCAGCCCTTCGGTCTTCATTCCCTGGCCATCCTGGCATTTAGTATTGCCGCAGGCTTTGGGGCGTACTACTATTTTTCAAGGAAACAATAGAGTGAGCGTATGGAAGTTTGGATGTTAAATGATTAAATTATTTAGTGATGAAGATGATCTTTTTTTTGATTGCATTTTGTCTGGTGAGTGTCCGTTATTATTTCTCCTGGGCTGGTAAAGAAAGGCAGAAAAGGGGGGTTACTGAGAGTGATATTGTTATTAAATCAGATAATTTTTACGAAGAAATAAATTATTCAGGCAAATTTCAACTTTCTGAAGACGAAGGCGGCTTTAAAAGTATTTCACCCGGAGGGTATTTCAAATTCCGGAAAAATGAAATCAAGGTAAAGGCCGAAAGTAATCTCCGGGGGGAGATTGAGTACTTTATATATGATGGAAAAAATAAATTGTCACCAGATGGAGATGGAAAACTTTTTATATCAACGGCTATTAAGGAAATGATTTACTGGGGCTATGATGCCGATCAAAGAATGGAACGTGTTTACCAAAGAGGAGGAGTTCAGGCCTTGTTGAGCGAAGTGGATAGCATAAAAACGGATCAGGTGAAAGTTTTATATCTGAACCGTCTATTTGCGATAGATTCTCTCCACCCGGGTTTTATGCCTTTAATTCTTCAGAAAGTTGCCAATATGGGTTCGGACCAGGATAAAGTAAATTTTTTAACCAGGATCCCGGTGGGCCGCCTGAATGATGCTTCAAATGACTCCGCTTATTTTGAAATTATAAAACGCATCGGTTCTGATGTGGATAAGGCAAATGCACTTCGGCATATCATCAATCAGGATTCCGTCGCAGAAGTAAATACTGATAAAATCCTGATTTTGACAGGAGGGCTCAATTCGGACGTTGACAAAGACCAATTTCTTCGTAAAATGATTGATAAGGGTTTAATCAAAGGTTCATCTTTTGACACACTGCTGACTTTAATATCTAAAATGGGTTCAGATGTTGATAAAGCCGGCATTTATAAAGAGCTGATTAATCAAAAAAACCTGAATGAATCGCAATGGATAAAATTGCTATACAAAATTTCATTATTGGGATCTGATTATGATAAGGCAAATCTGTTGGTAGAACTCGCTCTGTTAATGCCTCAATCCGGGAATCTTAAGATAAATTATCAGAAAGCAGCTAAAACGCTGAATAACGACAACGATTACGGACGCGTTATGCGGGCACTCCAGTAGGTATTGTCCATGCCACACTCTCAAGCTATGTGGTATTACATTGCATATCAGTGGATTGTAAAATAAGTTTCGTGGTGGTTACGAAATCCCTGTTCCCGGTTACTAATCTCTATCAGTACCTGTGATAAACCGATAAACCCTTTGCATTTACCCTAAATCCGTGTTTATGAACAAAATTTCATCCCCCTCCGAATTACAGGCAGCCCTTGAAAAAAGCAGGCATTATGCCATTCTAAGCCTTCGGATAGCATTTGGCTTTTCAATGTTGCTTTGTTTTTTTGCTTTATACCTATATATTACTGTCACCCCGGAAAAATTATTCAGTAAAAACTTTCATCCTTACGAATTACACACCACAAGGGGCCTTTCTAACAGTTCAGCAGTCAGAGAAGCATATAAAAACGGTATGATAGATTCAGTAATTTGGGAGTTTAATTCTTTAAATGCTCCCCAACCCGAAGAATACCTGCTGGCTGGTATCGCTTTCCTGGAAAAAAACCAGCCTGATAAAGCGATAGAAACTTTTAAGGAAATGATTCAAAGAAATGAAAACTCCAAAACGGATTTTTTTGAACAGGATGCTGAATATTATCTCGCCATGAGTTATCTCGGCAACCATGAACCTGGAAAAGCCATGCCCATTTTTGAAAGAATAAATGCTGATTCCGAAAATCCTTACAATAGTAATGTCAGCGAATGGTTCCTCCTGAATGTAAAAACTTCGATCGCCAAAAAATAACCGTTACCTCTACCATTTATATTTTTTATTCATAAATCCGGCCATAAAGAATGGCCGGATTTTAATTTTAATACCAGCAAGTCTGGACGGAAAACGGAAACCATCATAATTTGGCCAATTTGGCCTGAATAGCCTGACGAGCAGTTCCTGTTTTTGCGAGGATTAGGGCCTTTTGAAAATTCTCCACAGATTTTTTATTGTCGATGTCCTGCCACAATTCCCCCAACAGACCAAAGTAAAACGGGTTTTCGGGTAGATTTAGTTTTTCAGCCTCGATTATGGCTTCTTCCTTGCCATTAACTTTTGCCAATGCATACGTTCTGTTGAGCGCTGCCATAGGCGAATATTGAATTTGCAATAATCGATTATAGAGCTGTAAAACATTTTCCCATTTTTCTTTTGTATCTGTTTTTTGTGTGCTCCAATAAGCGATCCCCGCTTCTAGATGGTATTTTGAAATTCTGTCCCCATTTGCAGATCGATTCAAATAATATCCTCCCTGCCCGATCAGTTCGGGATTCCATAAACTGCTATCCTGTTCATCGTATAAAACTGTTTCGCCACTTTTGTTAAACCGGGCTTCAAACCGGGAAGCATGGAAACACATCAATGAAAGAAGGGCGTTTGCCGAGGTTGCATTCGTAGATTCGTTTTCCACGAGCATTTTACACAAACGCATCGCTTCAAAGCAAAGTTCTTTCCGAAGTGTTTTATTTTGACTAATTGAATAATACCCTTCGTTAAATAATAAATAAATGGTTGCCAGCACTGTTTCCAATCGGGATTCCATTTGCGCGGCGAAAGGTAGCCGGATATCGATTTTTTCTTCCCGTAATTTTTCTTTCGCCCGGAATAAACGCTTATTGATCGTTTCCTTGTTTGTGAGGAAGGCATCTGCGATTTCTTCAATTCCAAATCCACATAGAATGCGCAACGATAGTCCGATTTGTGCTTCCGGGGAAATGGAAGGATGACAAATCGCGAACATCATTTGAAGTTGGCTGTCTATAATATTTTTCGGCGATAAATCTATATCTGGTTCTAATGAGGAGTCTGCATTCGTTTTTAATTCGGGAACGATTTTATGTTCAAAAATGGCATTCCGTTGCAGGTGATTTTTTGCTTTGTTCTTTGCCACATTATAAAGCCAGGCGACCGGATTTTCAGGCAAACCGTTTATTCCCCAAACTTGTGTGGCTGTAAGAAATGTGTCACTGGTAATATCTTCCGCAATTTCTATTTGTTCAAAACCGAAGCGCCTGGAAAGTACAGCAACAATTTTTCTATATTCCATTCTGAATAAATGCGGTATTAACGCCTCCTTGCTATTCATACGAGGTCGAAATTAAGAAGCTTCGATCACTTAGGATTCTGTACTCTTCTGACTTCAACGCTGTTGCCCTCCCCTTTCAAAATGGGACAGCCACCAGCCATCTTTACTGCATCATCAAAGTCCGTCGCCCGGATAATCGTGTAACCGGCAATGGATTCCTTGATTTCAGCAAAGGGACCATCTGTAATTACATTATTATATTTCAGAACTCTGCCTTCAGTTGACAAACCTTTGCCACCAACGAATTTATTCTGTGCGGCAATGCCACCAATCCAGTCCTGATACTGTTTCATGTATTCCTGTAGAAGTTCCGGTGAAGGTTGTTTTTCTTTTGTCAGAATGTCGAGTCGAAAAAGCAATACAAATTCTTCCATGATCTTTTTTTTAAAGTTAACAATGTGGATTGGAACTCTGTTTCCATAACAAATAGAAATAAGTACAATACCACAACATAACAATGAAGAAATGGGGAATTGGACATGCAGGTCAAAATAAAAGGTCTATAGTTTAGCAGATTTCTACGGAGACCCTTTGTTTTTCAGAACATTAAATTATTAAGCAGGAGATTAAAATCAGGAAAATAAAGGAAATTGATACCGGATAATAAATTTAATTTTGTTTCACGATCACAGCGACCTGACAAATTCAAAAAACTGATACCGGTACACGATTTTTCAAAATAAACAGCATCTATATGGCAGACCAGAAAACGCAACAAACGGCTCTCGGAGATGTAGCGGCCAGACAACTGGCCATTGCAACCCGCACAGTTCCCCAAATGGTAACAATCAGTCCGCGCTGGCTGACAAGATTATTAAATTGGGTACCTGTGGAATCGGGTGTGTACCGCCTCAATAAAGTAAAAGATGCAACGGCTATAGAAGTGGATTGTTCTTCCCGTGATGAACGCACATTGCCGCAAACCTTTGTCGATTATATCGAAAAACCAAGGGAATATAATCTGGCAGCGGTGCAAACCATTATTGATGTGCACACGCGTGTATCTGACCTTTATAGTAAACCCTATAATCAGATCAGCGAGCAATTGCGCCTCGCAATTGAAACGGTAAAGGAAAGACAGGAAAGTGAACTGATCAATAACAAAGAATATGGACTTCTTAACAGCGTTGCTGCCTCTCAGGTGATCAGCACACGTACCGGAGCGCCCACACCAGATGACCTTGATGAATTATTGAATAAAGTATGGAAAGAACCCGGCTTCTTTCTTTTACATCCGGCAGCTGTGGCAGCATTTGGAAGGGAATGTACCCGTCGTGGAGTACCACCTCCTACGATCTCTTTATTTGGTTCCCAATTCATTACCTGGAGAGGAATTCCCCTTATTCCTTCTGATAAAGTGAAAGTTGAAAACGGTAAATCTAAAATCATTTTGCTGCGTACAGGTGAAAGCCGGCAGGGTGTGGTCGGTTTGTTTCAACCAGGTTTACCCGGCGAACAAACCCCTGGTTTATCGGTTCGGTTCATGGGCATTAACGAAAGGGCCATTGCGTCTTATTTGATTTCGCTGTATTGTTCCCTGGCTGTTCTGGTTGATGATGCCATTGCCGTCTTGGATAATGTAGAAACCGGTAAATACCATGAATACAAATAATATAGATCAGCCGTTTTTCCCGGATGAAAAATTATTACAGGAGATGGCTAATCGCCTTTTCATGGAAAATGAATCTTACAACCCATTACCGGTTGCTGGTCAATACGCGCCGGTTAATGAATTTCCAGCTGATCCGAGAAATGCTTCATCGCCCGATTCCATTCACAAAGGCGTCCCTCAGTCGCATTTCGCAAGTTTTGGCATTCCTGCGTCTGCTGGTGGTTCAGGTATTTCACCAGGCAGAATGAATGCAATCAACGAAATAGACCTGGGGAACAGGGATAAAATTCCGACAGATCAACAAAACGCCGATACAAACAAATTACCAAAATCTGTTGCGGGCAGTGGCATTTCTCCTTCTGCACATCATCAGGGCAATGAGGTTGATCTTGCGGATCCTCAAACGTCATTGCCAGATCCGCATTTCCCTGTGGATAGCAAAGTGCCCTCTTCTGTCGCGGGCAGTGGCATTTCTCCTTCTGTAAAATATTTAGAGCATACCGACAAGATTTCAAATGCCGAAGAAGAAAGTTTTCCGATAGATTTTAAGAATATTCTTGAATCCATACCATTATTCGATTCCGGACCGCAATTGCCTTTTATTCCGAGTCAGGCTCAAAACGAAAACTATTATTTTCTTCAGCAACATTTTGAGTCTTCACACAGAGGAAAAGAACTTGCTTCCGGTAAACCAGGTTTGACAAAACCATCGTTCGAAGTTGATATCATAAAGAAAGATTTTCCCATTTTGCAGGAACGCATAAATGGAAGGCAGATCGTATGGCTTGATAATGCGGCGACTACACAAAAACCCAAACAGGTAATTGACCGTATCAGCTATTTCTATGAACATGAAAATTCAAATGTTCACCGTGCCGCACATGAACTCGCTGCCAGGGCAACAGACGCATTTGAAGGAGCAAGAGAAAAAGTAAAGAATTTTTTAAATGCCCGATCTGCGAACGAAATTATTTTTGTCAGGGGTACAACAGAAGCGATAAACCTGGTTGCAAAATCTTTTGGCGAACAATTTTTACACGCCGGCGATGAAATTATTCTGAGTCACCTGGAACACCATGCCAATATTGTTCCCTGGCAGCAACTGGCGCAAAAGAAAGGTTTAAAAATCCGGGTCATTCCGGTGGACGATGACGGACAGATTTTGTTGTGGGAATATCAGAAATTATTGGGCCCGAATACCAAACTGGTTTCATTTACGCATGTGTCAAACGCGTTGGGGACCATCACACCTGCCAAACAAATGATTGACCTGGCTCATCAGGCGGGAGCAAAAGTATTGCTGGATGGCGCTCAATCAGTCTCGCATATGCGTGTGGATCTCCAGTTTCTTGATCCCGATTTTTTTGTTTTCTCCGGTCATAAAATTTTCGGACCCACAGGTATCGGTATTGTATACGGGAAAGAAGATTTGCTGAATCAAATGCCACCCTGGCAGGGCGGTGGAAATATGATCAGGGATGTTACGTTTGAGCGAACGCTTTTTCAAGATGCCCCCGGACGATTTGAAGCGGGAACGGGCAATATCGCAGATGCTGTTGGTTTGGGTGCAGCCCTTGATTATGTAAATAAACTGGGCATTGATAATATTGGTCAGTATGAACATTTTTTGTTACTCTATGCAACGGGATATTTGCAGAAAGTTCCTGGACTGAAATTGATTGGCACAGCTCCCGATAAAGCCAGTGTGCTTTCATTTACTCTTCAGGGTTATACCAATGATGAAGTAGGCAAGGCACTGAATGAAGAAGGAATTGCTGTCAGAACGGGCCATCATTGTGCCCAACCGATCCTGAGACGTTTCGGCGTCGAGAGCACGGTCAGACCTTCCCTCGCTTTTTATAATACCTGCGCGGATGTGGACAGACTCGTGTCCGTTCTTCATCGCCTGAAAGGAATTTAGTCATTCCTCTTGTTGTCGGGCCAACGTTATGCAACAGGCTTTAACGACTGTTTTTTGAACCAGAAATAAAATGGTATGCCGGAAAATGTTAACAGCAGACCAATCAGCGAATCACGTGTGTTCACGATCAGCGTGGTAATGACCAGGGTCAGTGAGAATAATATGACAATTACCGGGATGACGGGATAACCGATTACCTTATTTGTAATTCTCTTCTTTGTCTTCATTTTGATCAGTCCGGCAGCGCTGAGAACAGCAAAGGAATAACCGCAAACAACGATCAGATTCGTGAGCTGGTCAAAAGTGCCGGTTATTACCAATACAGAACTCCA
>DASXNJ010000044.1:0-7768 GCA_036495145.1 Puia sp. | reverse complement strand
GGCAGGGCCACAGCTTTTCAGATACGAAATCTGATAGATGAGTTGCACTATAAAGTTGTGATGTGGGATATTCTGGCCGGCGACTTCGATCCTAAAGTAAATGGAAAGCAGGCTGCTGATCGGGTTATTCGAAAATCGAAGTCTGGTAGCATTATAATTTTTCACGACAGTGCTAAAGCATTAAAAGTTTTAGAAGTGGCTTTACCTATCGTACTTGCGTATTTTTCCGGTGCAGGATTTTCATTTGAAACAATAAAATAGAAAATGCAAAGTGGTAAATATGTTGGCAGAACACCCCGAAAAAAAATTGGGCCGGGGTAGACACCCTGGCCCGTTTTTAATCCGTACCCTATGAAAACTGATTTAAAGGTAGAACTTTTTTTGATTCACCAAACATATTTCACAGATAACCATGGGAATACATGTGGTCACCCTCAAAGTTGGATGAACCGGATATGGCAGAATAAGCCATACGAAATCGGGTCAGATGTTCAGGCCAACCCTCTTTATTTTGGAAAAAAATCAGCCTTTCCAAGGGCGCCATTAACTGAAATTTTTTATGGAACTGATTGATACACATTGTCATTTATATGATCAGGCGCTGGCAGGGGATATTGAAAATGTAATGCAAAGAGCTGTCGAAGCCGGCGTGACCCGGTTTTATCTCCCGGCAATTGACAGGGAGAGTGAATCTTCATTGCTGGGGCTTGAAAAACGTTACCCGAACATTTGTTTTGCCATGCAGGGGCTGCACCCCTGTTCAGTAAAGTCGGACTTCCGGGAAGCCCTGCAACATGTAGAGCAAAGCCTTGCTGGCAGAAGGTTTGCGGCTATCGGGGAAATCGGTTTGGATTTTTATTGGGACCGTAGTTTTGAAAAGGAGCAATACCTAGTTTTTCATCAACAGGTTGAATGGGCGTTGTCTTTAAATATGCCGATTGTGATACATTCCAGAGATTCCCTGGATCAAACGATCCGGTTAGTCCAGGAACATCAGAACGGAAATCTCCGCGGTATTTTTCATTGTTTTAATGAAGATGAAAACTCAGCCAGGGAGATCGCTGATCTTGGATTTTATATCGGGATTGGCGGAACGGTTACTTATAAGAAAAGTAAACTTCCCGAAGCATTAAAAAATATTCCTTTGGAGCATATTGTTTTGGAAACAGACGCTCCTTACCTGCCGCCTGTGCCTTTTCGGGGAAAGCTCAACGAAAGCAGCTTTATCGTATACGTCGCTAAAAAATTAGCCGAGATCAAAGGCATAGATGTCGACGAAGTTGCAGCTAAAACAACAGAGAACGCTTTGAGAATATTTCAATTACCAGCGGTTGTCTGAAAACTTCAAGGCGAGCTTTAAATGCGCCACCTGTATTTTCTTTTCTTATTTACCGGGTTGTCTGACTGGTTTTTTAGCGCAGATTTGCTACAGCAGATCCTTTAAAAAGATTCGAAACCTACGTTTTGAAACCTTATTTTTGCGGTCCCTTAAACGGAAGGAGAGGTGTCCGAGTGGTTGAAGGAGCACGCCTGGAAAGTGTGTATAGTGGAAACGCTATCGCGGGTTCGAATCCCGCCCTCTCCGCAGTTATAACGCTCAAAATGAAAGCCTGCTAAGCTTTATGTTTACAGGCTTTACTATTACGGACCGTCGTTTATGCCTGATTTTATATCTTGAGTAAAATCGAATTGAAAATGTAAATCCTCGTCGGTGGATGATCTAAAAAATTAAAACAAATGATCAGTCTTGTCATTCCTGTTTATAACGAAGAAATACTCATTTTTGACCTCTTTGAAAGAGTAAAAAATGCGATGGAAGCAATACATGAAGAATTCGAAGTGATACTGGTAGACGATGGCAGCACAGATAGTACTTTTGAGAAATTGAAGAACTGCAATACGAAAGATAAGAGATTTAAGATTTTGTCTTTGTCCAGAAATTTTGGACATCAGGCTGCTTATTCAGCGGGATTAAATTACGCAAAAGGCGATTATGTGGCCATGATGGATGGAGATTTACAGGATCCCCCCGAGTTAATAAAAGAAATGTATCAAAAAGCGATTGACGATGAAGTTGATATAGTTTACGGAAAAAGGAAGGAACGAAATGAAAAAGTTTCCAAACGACTTTTTATAAGAATCTTCCATTTCATATTCAGCAGGCTCTCCAAACTTGAAAACATAAAACAGGTTGGTAATTTTTCTTTAATGTCGAAAAGGGCCCTGAAAGCATTTTTATCCTTACAGGAAAAAAACAGATACCTGCCGGGTCTAAGATCTTTTGTCGGATTTAAGCAAGGTTTCGTTGAATATTCAAGACCTGATCGCGCCCAGGGCGAAGCGAAGATGAGCACTTATAAATTGGTAACATTGGCCCTGGATGCAATTTTTTCTTTCTCAAGTCTGCCAGTGAAAATATGCCTGTATTCAGGTTTAATTGGCGTTATCCTGATAGTGTTCGCTTTAATTTATATCGTAATCGGTAAGTTGGCCGGAGTAGCTCCTGTAGGATGGTCATCTATTATATTAAGTGTTTATTTCATCGGGTCAGTGCAACTGGTGTCAATCGGTATACTTGGTGAATATGTATTCAGGATTTATAAGGAAACTCAAAATCGTCCCATATTTCTTGTAAACAAGTTTATCGAATAAAATTTAGAAGATGGGAGAGATCCACTATGTAGGAAATGAATTGGATTTATTTGAAGAAGCTACGACCTGGAAAAAATACTATGGCCATTTTCTAAAGCCATATCTTAAGAATGAAGTTTTGGAAGTCGGAGCCGGGATTGGGGGTACAACCATCATGATCTGTGACGGTTCACAGAAAAAATGGATTTGCCTTGAACCAGATCCACAATTATATGCACGACTGGAAGAAAAAATAAAAGATAAACAACTCCCTGTCTGTTGCGAATCTTTGAAGGGAACCACGGCTGACTTGCCAAAATCAGAGAAGTTTAGCGCCATCATGTATATTGATGTCATTGAACATATAGAAGATGATGGGGAAGAGCTTTCCAGAGCAGTAACACTATTGGAAGAAAAAGGATTTCTGATTGTATTAGTTCCGGCACATCAATTTTTATATAACGAATTCGATAAAGCAATCGGACACTACAGGCGTTATAACAAGAAATCCCTGCTGGCGGCGGGTCCCGGAGAGCTTATGCTTAGAGAAATAAAGTATTTGGACTCCTGCGGTCTGATCGCTTCTCTCATGAATAAATACTTCTTAAAGCAAAAGTACCCGACAAAAAAGCAAATCAGTTTTTGGAATAACTTCATTGTTCCATTATCCAAACCTGTTGATTTCATTTTGAATTATCATGTAGGTAAAACGGTTGTTGCGATTTGGCAAAAAAAGTAACATATTTCAATCCAATGGATATAAAAAAAGGGATGTTGTGGATTTTTGCCACTCTCGCAGTGATTATCATTTTTCAGTTAGTATATGGCCTGGCTTGTTTACAACCTTCCAATATAAGTTGGTTAATGACGGTTCGTCACGATTGGGGTACCCATTATCTGGGTTGGGCTTTTTACAAAAATGAACCCTGGCATTTTCCATTGGGTAAAGTAACCGGATACAATTATCCTGTTGGGACGAACGTTGGGTTTACCGACTCGATACCTTTATTCGCGATTATTTTCAAGTTGTTTGCGCCATTGCTCTCAGGCGAATTTCAATATTTCGGAATATGGTTGTTCCTCTGCCATTTGTTGGCGGCTTATTACACAATTTTGCTATTCAGGTTATTCAAGGTAAACTGGATTATTACGCTGGCGGGGGTAATTTTTGTTGTCACTAATCCTGTACTTGTATACCGGGGTATGCATCCGGCTCTTTGCGGTCATTGGATGTTAATCGCCTGCATCTATTATTATTTCCTGAATACAAAAACGACCAGTTGGAAAAAGATTCTTTTATATCAATTTGTCTTGTTAACCTTTAGCTCTTTAATTAATCCTTACTTATGTTGGATGGTGCTTGGTTTTTCATTTGCCACGCCCATTAGATTATGGTTTTATGATAAGTTGATTAACTGGAAATACTTAATTGCTTACCTCTTAATATCACTTTTTTCCATATGGTTTCTCTGGCTGATCACCGGAATGATAAGCTTTGGTAGAAAAGAAAGTTTGTGGATCAATGGTTCTTATGGGTTGTACGGTTTAAATTTGAATTCTTTATATAATTCCGGAGGCTTTTCTTCTTTTCTGCCTCAACAGAAATGGGTCAGCTGGCATCAATACGAAGGTTATATGTACCTGGGACTTGGAATGCTAGTGTTGGTCGCCCTTTGCTTTTTATATTATGCCTTTGTTCATGTTCAGCTCAAATTCAATAAGTCAAAAACTGAGAAAATCGGGCCATCCGACAATCAGAGTTTGGTACCGTTGGTTGTTTTATCCCTGGTTTATACAATTTTTTCAATCACGCTGGTGTTCACCTTTGATGATAAAGTGCTGCTCAGAATTCCGGCTCCTGGATTTTTCAAGCAACTGGAAGAGATATTCCGGGCAAGTGCAAGATTTTTCTGGCCGCCTTATTATTTGATTTTCCTGTTCACAATCATTGCCATTGCAAAAAGCAAAATGAACCGGCTGATTTCTTCGTTTCTTATTTTATTGGCGTTGGTTATTCAACTTTATGATATCAAGCCGTTATTAGGAAGCAAGAATATGTCCTATGGCACTTACAAACCACCCATGGATAATTCGGATTGGATTAGCCTGATGAGTCAGTTTGATGAAATTCTTTTTTTCCCTGCCTTCAGCACGCCACAAATCAGATCGATGGCCTATCAGGATTTCTCTTATCTGGCTTTGAAAGCGGGGAAACCGGTAAATCTGGCCTATGTTGCCAGAGAAGATTCACGAGCCATGCAAATCTTCAGTGATAGTCTGACGGGTATTGTTCAGTCCGGAAAATTATCGCCTAAGGCACTATATATAACAGATTCAGAAAACCTCAAATTTTTTTCAGAAACGCTTTTATCAAAAAAGGCTCGGTTAAATTCGTTGGATGGCTGTTATTATATTTTTTCAAATGATTTAAATAATAGCACGCTGGATGCGCTGTCAACCAAACTAAATTTGGTTAGCAAGACAAAATTGGACAGCGCCATGATTGCCTTAGGTAACAGAAAAGAATTTGCAGAGACAACCAGGCTGCCAGTTTCGGACGCCAATTCCATTCATTTTAATCTGGAATCTGAAAGTATCGGACAACATGTTATTTCGGCAAATGGATGGGCCTTTATAGAAGCCACGCAAAATAACAAAGGAGATTCAGTATTTTTCACGTTAAGCTCGGACGACAGATTTTATATCGCAAACACGCATTTGTCACGAAGGTCGGATCTGACCAGTGGCTTCAACAGGCAATACCTGGACGATGGTGGGTTTAATTTTTTGGCATTTACTGACAACGTCGAACAGGGAAAATACGAAGTTGGACTTGCAATAAAAAATGCAAAGGGCCAGTTCGTTTATCTGCTTCTCGGAAAGCAGATAATAATTAATGGTAAACAATAATTAGACTTATTTCGGGAATAAATAAATGTTCATTTTCAAGATACGGGTTACCAACTTTAGCTGGACATAAAGCAATTAGAACGGCTTTGAAAACGGACAAAACAAAAATCCACCATGAAATAGTAATCCCGTGCAATTTCAAATTATCAGATCCACCGTTTTCCTTCTGGCTTTGTCCAGATCCGGACTGTGATACAGTACTTCCGGTATGTCAGATAGTTTTGAAGGATGAACCTGATCACCCAGTCCGTAGAATTTTTGGAAGCTCATAATCAGGGGTTTCCATTTATCTGGATTGACACGATTATTAGAGCCTTTTTTTAATATTGTTTGATCCAGATATACCCGCAAAATCCGGAATTCCATGGTTAGGATTTTTCCATTTTGATTTTCATCGTCTTCTGCTATTGAATGTATCGCCTGTAATTTGGCTTCCATTTGAACCGGGCATTCCTGAATTCTCGGTGCCGTGATCATCTCCGAGCGGACGGCTGTCAGGTTTGCGATTCCGAATTTATCTTTCTCAAAACGGTAACCCTTCATTTTTTTTCCATGCGGAACGGGATTGGAACCGGTAGTCATTGCCAGTCGGTCAACTGCAGATGATTCACGTACCGACGGAAGATTCAGTGTGCACGATTTGTTTCGAATGATATTATGTGTTGTTTTTGAGGCAGCAGAAATTCCAATTATGCAACGCCATCCAAGCCAGAAAACAGAGGAGATGGGTGCGACATTAAAACTGCCGTCTTCGTTGCATGTGCTGATCAATACTACCGGTGTGCCAAAATATAAGATTTCAGGCTCGCTCTGTATATGCATATTTTATTGTCTTTACAGATCAAAACTAATGTGCAATTTTAGCGTTTGAAACCCGTTTCTTGCGGAGATTTATTTGAAGCCGTTCTGTTGTAAGAACCTACGGATGATTCTTTTGCATATGCCGGAAAATATCCACTTGATGGCTTAATGAATTCCAGTGAGTGCAGATGGCAGGAACTTTTAAAAAAAGCTTTTGTGAAAAGACAGCTTAGCCCCTCAAATTTTTTTTCATTAATATATCTTTCTGTTCGTCATCACCTAGCCTGAAAATATGATAGCTGAATTTCTCAAACCCGTTTTTTTCATAAAACCGGATTGCCGGTTCATTGTGTTCCCAAACCCCCAGCCATATATAATTCGCCCGGGCATCATTTGCGAATGCAGCCGCTTTTGAAATAAAAGCATTTCCGATTCCTCTTTTTTTAAATAACCGGTCAACATAAATTCTCTCGATTTCAACCGCATAGTCGTTTGGTAAAACAGTTTGAGCACCGCCCCGATTCATTTTAAGATAGCCGGCGGGGACTCCTTCTATTATGGAAAAAAAGAATTTAGAATTCCGGTTTAATATTTCGGCGGTTAACTTTTCCACCGTAAAATGATTATTCAGATGGAATTGCATATTCTCTGCCGTATTCTGAGCAGCAAAGGAATCGTAGAAAGTTTTCTTTGAGATTTCCTGAAGAACCTGAAGGTCCCTCAATTCAACCTCAACAATCTGAATTTCCTGGTTAGCCAAATTGAATTTAGATTATGCGGACGCCTTTACGGGTGCCACCAATCTGAATCCGTTCCCATGGATGTTTACGATTTCGATATTGGTATCATCGCGCAGGTATTTTCTGAGTTTGGCAATATACACGTCCATACTGCGACCATTAAAATATGTGTCGCTACCCCAGATTTTTTTAAGTGCGGCTTCCCTTGGCAGTAAATCATTCAGATGTTCGGCCAGCATTTTCAACAATTCATTTTCTTTGGGAGAAAGCGTCTGTGTTTGCCCGTTATGAACGAGTTGCCGGAGTTTCGGATGAAAATGGTAAGAGCCCAGATCGAATTCCTTGTTGTCAGCTTCTTTATTTAAATCATCATTTCTTTTGAGGATGGCCCGGATCTTGAGTAATAGCACTTCACTGTCAAACGGTTTGGTGATATAGTCATCCGCCCCCAGTTTATATCCCTGTATAATATCTTCTTTCATCGTTTTTGCGCTGATAAAAAACAAAGGAACATCGGGATTAACGTCACGGATTTCTTCTGCCAGTGTAAACCCATCCATGTGCGGCATCATTACGTCCAGCAAACACAGGTCCACATGTTCGCGTTGAAATGCTGCGAGGCCGAGTCGTCCGTCCCGCTCAAGAGTTACTTCGAAATCATTTAACTCCAGGTAGTTTTTCAACAC
>DASXNJ010000043.1:0-14279 GCA_036495145.1 Puia sp. | reverse complement strand
GCAACCAGTTCCAAAACTCCAAATGGTTTTGTGATATAGTCGTCCGCGCCCATTTCAAGGGCAAGTACTTTATCCGATTCATCGGATCTGGATGTAAGCATTATGATCGGAGTCTGATTGTCCTGATCTCTCAACTTCTTGCATATGGAAAGACCGCTGATATCGGGCAGCATAACATCCAGTATAATCAGGTCATACTCATTGCGTTCAATATTCTTTAACGCGTCCTGGCCTCTTCCGCAGGAAGTGAGGGTATGCGTTGGCGAATTCAGATGAAGATTCAGCAGCGTTGTAATCTGCTGATCGTCCTCTACCAATAGAATATTTTTCATACTGAAGTAATCTACTCAAATAAAATAGTATGAAATAAATTTTTATGAAAAAATGGAGCAAACCAGCGCCTACGGAGATAATCAGAAGGTATTTGTGATACTTCCGTGATCATTTGAATGCTGTATTCGTTCTACTTTGCCTTTGAAAATTATACTGTTACAATTTCAAAATAGCGTATGACGGATATCAAAATAAATAAAGGTCTTTTATTTTCCGATTTACCAGATGAGGAATATCTGCAGCTGAACCATATAGACGATAAAGAAGTAAACCAGGGTGACTATATATATTTTGAAGCTCAGCTGCATCCAAATATATACTTTATCAAAACGGGCTTCATCCGGTTGGGCTATCTGGACAGACAGGGAAATAAGATCGTCAAGGAAATTTTGCGGCCGGGTGATTTCTTTGGGCAGGTCACTTTACAGAAGGAAAATCTGCATGGGGAATTTGCACAGGCATTTAAAACAAATGCAACGATATGCACTTTCACGCTTGACCATTTTAATCAGATCCTTGCCGATCATCCAAAACTGGCGCTGAAATACAGCAGGATTTCAGGATACAGGATCAGGCGATTTGAAGAAAGACTTGAAAATATTCTTCGCAATGATGTAAAAACCCGGCTTAAAATATTTCTGGAGCAATTGCTTTCCGAAGTCAGGGATTCTGCGAATTGGTTTGGAAAAGAAGCGCGTATTCCAAACTACCTGACCCACGAAGACATAGCTCAGTTAATCGGCACCAGCCGGCAAACGGTTACTTCATTACTCAGTTCATTAAAACACGAAAAAGTCTGCAGTTTTTCAAGAAAAGAACTTCGATTCTATAATAAATAATATTGAAGTTCCATTGTAAGGTTTCATCAGACATTTACGGTAATCTGAAAAACTTCCTAACTTTCCTGCAAAACCATTTTATGTCTTTCCGGAACAGGCTTTTAAGAATATTTCTCATCGCTGCAGTTTGCCCGCTTTACATTATAAGTTATGCGCAGGCACCTGCCAATCCAAAAGGAGAAACTGCCAGGACAGCGGGTGAGAAAAAAGATCTGATCATAAATACGAAAATGGACACACTATCGGTCATTTTTCAAAACACCCTGATCCCCATCCGTTCATTTTCGCAGCTGGATTCATTTATCAGGGGAAATCTGATCGGCATTGCTAAACCAAGGGTTGAAATCCGAGGTTTTCCTGGCGATACCTATGAACATTTTGACAGGGTGGTCGCGATTCTAAAGAAAAATAAAATCACCGATTTTTCATTCGCCATGGCGCCGGCAGCTCCGTGAACAGTACCCATTTATTTAAATTGAAGGGTACCAAAATGTTCATAGTCATGAAAATCTTTTCTGGTAGATTGCCAGGCCCATCCCGCGCCTCCATGATCATAGTCTATACGATAAAAATTTGCCCGCCACCGGGTGTTTTTTGATGGAACGGTTTTTATCAATGGTTTAAATAACTCATACGGAATAAAAAATTCGGCGGTCCAGGCGATCATTTTATCAGCCTGTTTAATCACATGCGTCAGATGTCGTGTTTTACGGTTGCCAACATAATGATTCGGCAGCCAGCCCATATAATTTCCATTGATATTTGGTACCAGCAGCGGCAATTCATAATTATTCGGAGATACTTCATATTCAAAATAAACAGGCGTGTTTTCATCCGGCCAAAAGAAGGCTTCCACAACATCTTCATTATATAAATCCGAAAAATCCTGTTTTAATGTTGTAGTCAGCACAAGATCCTGACAATAATAAAGACAGTAAATGCCGGAATCTGAATACAGAATTTTCATTTTTGTTTCATAAGCCGGACCTTCTCCTTCCCTCTTCGGAAGGATTATCCATTTTTCTGTTTTCCAGCTGTCGGCCATTCCATCTCCGGATATGGCGAAGTCCTTTGTATGGTTTACATTCAGCATGGTGCTGTCAGCAGTCTGGTTTGGAAAAGACTGCGATTCACTCTGATAGCTATTTATCAGGTAAAACAGAATCCATATGAATCTGGATTTATACATACACGTTTGAAATTATATAGAACCGAAAAAGAAATCATCTACACATTCCCCGACGCCTCTCATTAAAACTAACAATATTCCGCGAAACACATCAAAAGACTCCGGCCGGTGCCAATGCCACCCACAGGCATAGCAATTTTCCCGATGAATTTTCCTTCATCGTGTTTGATGACCGGCCAGGCCGTATGCCGGGAGAAGGCGTAAGAAATGGTAAAGCAAAGAAAAACAACCGGGATATTTTTCATATGGCCATTTGTAACCAAATGTAAGCATGATCATCGCGTTGGCATGATTATTTACCGATTCGTCATTGATGAGGGTTTCCCGCATCGCAACAATTATGAAAATCAACAAAATTCCAACCATCTATAAAGGTCTCATCAATGTAATTATTGAAACGCCCCGCGGTTGCCAGAATAAATTCGATTTCGATCCAAAGCTGGATGTATTTGTTTTGAATAAGACGCTGCCGATGGGAACCGTGTTTCCATTTGATTTCGGTTTTATTCCCCAAACCCTGGGTCAGGATGGTGACCCACTGGACGTTCTGGTCATTATAGATGAAGCGGTTTATCCAGGCTGTCTCATTCATACCCGTCTTTTAGGTGTGCTGGAGGCGAAACAGGAAGATCAGAAAGGAAAAAAAATCCGCAATGACAGGCTGGTTGCTGTTTCCAACTGTTCTATCCTTTATGAAAACATCAGGAATGTCGATGATCTAAATAAAAGCATGGTTGCTGAAATAGAAAACTTTTTTATCGATTATAACAAACACGAAGGAAAAAAATTCCAACCGCTCGGATGGAAAAACGCTAAAACTGCGATGAAGCTTATTAAAAGCTCAGCGGACACTTAAAGAAACAGAGATGGTAGCTTTATGAAGATTTTGACCAGGAACTTTTCGGGGAACTTATCTCTCTCTTTTCTTGCTTCCGACAAACCGATAGCAAATGCCTGTGATGATCGCTGCCCATACACACGTTGATAATCTTACGCCGCCTCCTTTTGTTTGAAATTTGCGTTTCTTCCCGAGTTTTGTAATCTTGATGATGTTTTGTGGTTTTTGAAAATTTAAAAAAAATGTTTCATGAGGATTAATATCATTCTGATTGCCATTTGCATTTCATTCTCAGTGAAAGCACAGAACAGTGCAAACAGAAATCCTTCCGTAATCAATCCGGTCAAAACGTCGCCCGTTATTGTACAGACCCAACAGGGGAAAGTGGAGGGATATACAGAGAACGGCGTAGCTGTTTTCAAAGGCATTCCTTTCGCCGCGCCGCCGGTGGGTAAATTGCGATGGAAGGCACCCCAGGCGCCGGCACCATGGGACGGAGTGCGCGCCTGTAAAACATTTTCAGCGAGCCCCGTTCAGCCAACGCCTGTTCCCTTTCTTTGCTGGTCCGTGGAATTTATTGCGCCGCCCGAGCCACTTAGTGAAGACTGTTTATATCTGAATGTATGGACAGCAGCAGATCCGCAAAAAGAAAAACGGCCGGTTTTCGTGTGGATCTATGGAGGCGGATTTTCTTCCGGTTCAGCCGCCTGTGCCATTTATGACGGTCAGGAAATGGCAAACCGTGGAATCGTGTTCGTTAGCATAAATTATCGGGTTGGCGCCTTTGGCTTTATGGCGCATCCGGATTTAACCAAGGAGCAGGGAGTCGCATCCGGTAATTATGGGCTTATGGATCAGATAGCCGCATTGGAATGGGTTAAAAAAAATATCGCTGCATTCGGTGGTGATCCATCACAAATTACGATCGGTGGTCAGTCAGCCGGATCGTTCGCCGTGAATGCCCTGGTTGCTTCACCGCTGGCAAAGGATTTGTTCCGGGGAGCCATCGCGGAAAGTGGGGGAATGCTGGGCGATCACTTACCAGGCACACTCGCTGATGCAGAAAAAGTTGGTCTCGCGATTCAGAAAATGTCTGCTGCGAAAACGATCGATGAAATGCGGTTGTTACCTGCCGACAGTATTCTGAATATGAGTCAGCATCTGGAAGGAAAAAGGATGGGGTTAAATCTGGACGGATATGTTTTGCCAAAGGACCCTTGGGATTATTTTAAAAAAGATAATCAAAATGATGTATTCCTGCTGACCGGATGGGTAACGGGTGATGGCGCCTTATTCGGTCCTATTAATGCGACGCCTGCGTCTGCTCAAAAAGATGCCAGACAGAAATATGGAGAACAGGCAGATTTTTATCTTTCGGCTTTCCCGGCGGCTAATGACGAACAGGCAAAAGCAAGTCAGCAATTGGGAATCATCGTCGCCTTTGCCGCTTTCCCTTCACAACAATGGGCTCTCTTTAATAAACATCCCGCCTACCTTTATGAGATCAGCAATGTGCCCACTGACTTGCCGGGCTTTCCCAATTATGGCGCATTTCATACATCCGAAGTTCCCTACGCGTTGCATACACTCCATCTCTGGAAAAGACCCTGGACCGAACATGATTATATGGTGGAAGAATTACTTTCTTCCTACTGGCTGAATTTTATAAAAACAGGAAATCCAAATGGCAGCAATTTGCCTGTGTGGAAAAAATATGATGACAAAGACGGGTTCATTCTGGAAGTTTCCAATTCATCTGTTGCCCGGCTGCCATCCATGAAAAAACAATTCGAAACTTTTAAACAGGTGAACAGGTTGTGATTCGGAAATCGTATTGAATTTTGTTGATGAAACAGGGCTCTGTCCGCTGCTGACCATTCGACCAGACATACAACAAAAGACGCGTGCCGATCAGGCGTCCGCGTCTTTATTCCAAAACCTTTTCGCGTCAGGGCGGTAAAAGAAGCCATCAGAAGTATCCCCTGAGTTCCACCCGACTGCGTCGTATATCGGTCCGATAAGATTTATCATTCCGCTTCCGGCATATCCGCTTTCCGATTTTGTTTGTCCCAGGAATATTCAACTCCTTCCTGTTCGGCGCCAAGATTTATGTCGTTTTCAGCGATCTCGGTGAGTATACTATCGGTATTTTCTTCTTCCCGCAAGGTTCTGTCAAGAATATCGGCAGCTTCATGAATTCCCAGGGTGATGGCAAACTGTACAAGTCCGCCGTATGTGGCGATCTCATAGTGTTCCACTTTCTGAGCAGCAAAAATCAGCGCAGCATCGCGTGTCATGCTGCCTTCCTGCGTTTCTTCGATGATAGATTCCGCTTCCTTGAGGATACCTTCGATAGCATCGCATTTTTTTCCCTCAGCCTTTATACCAACGAGTCCGAAAACTTTTTCAAGCCTTTTGACATGTTTTTCGGTCTGACCGCGATGTTCTTTAAAAGCATCCTTCAATTCATCTGTCGTCGCCGATTCTATCATTTTTTTCAGACCTTCCAGAATTTTATTTTCCGCATAATAGATATCTTTCAGCTGATCCGTAAAAAACTTTTCCAGATAGGATGGTTCCCCGGATTTACTTTCTTTTACTCCATTGCCGGATGAGGTTGATTTTGCATTTGGTTTTCCGCCTGTATTTTTTTGTGGCATGATATAATATTTTAGATTGAAAAAATGGGCCGTCCGTATTTTAGTAGACGGCCCGGGTTTTTATCGGGAAGAACGGCTCCCCGAGCCGGAGGAATTTTTTCTGCCGGATGTACTTCTTCCGGAAGTACTTCTGCCAGACGAACTCCGTCCGGATGAGCGACTGTTTGATGAACTTCTCCCGGATGAACTCCGTCCGGATTGATGACCATTTGACGAACTTCTACCAGATGAGCTGTGTCCGGATTGATGACCATTTGACGAATTTCCAGGAGATGAGCTTCTGCGGGATGAACTGCGACCTCCGTAACCGCTGCGGCCGGAATGACTGGTATGTCCATTATTTCCCCGGTTATTACTCATAAAATGTCCCTCGCTGTCCCGGCGCTGGCCAGAAGAATTTCGTCCATTGTAGCCTGAATCCGATCTTGAAGAACCAGAGCGGCCGGTATTGCCAGAACGTCCGCGATTGTTTCCCGAGCGATTGTAATCTGAATCGCGATTATAATCTCTATTTGCCGCCTGCCAGTTATAATTCCCTTCGTTTCTGCGATAGCCGCGTCTGTCATCATTGTCTTCGTTATACCTTCCATAACTTCTTCGGCCGTTCTGATCATCATCCTCATCATCGTCGCGGTCATCATAATCGTCTTCATAATCATCTTCATCCTCTTCCTGATATCTGGAAGAAGGGCCATTGTTGTCATAATCATCATTCTCTTCATCCCAGTCTTCCCGATCGTTTCTATTATAATTCTCATCATTGTCATTTTCATAACGGCCTGAACGGCTATTTGAATACTGACCTCCTCTTTGTTCTGTGCGCCGGCGATCATCCCGATCCATTGCAGCAGAACCACGCCTCTGATTCGATCTCATAAAATTGATTTTTTAGTAATTAAATATGGTTACAATCTGTTAAGGCAGTAAAAAAATTATACCAGCAGATTGTACAAAAACGATAAAGACGAGATGGGAATTTTCGTCACAATATTTTTTAACCAGCCACAAACTGAGGAATAAATTTCTGTATAACGCATATTTGAATTTTTTTAGGCCTTACAATGTCTTATCTTGTAACTCCCTTAAAATTCCAAGATCCATCAGATCCTTACGAACACCAGGTGATTATAAACAGACCAGCTTTGAATCAACCGTTCCGGGTTTCGCTTTACAAAAATTACAAGACTGTTTACAATGGGTGGAAATGGTTCTGCTAGTGATCTGGGATCAGATACATTAATGATTGCCGGCATTGGCGCTTCGGCTGGCGGCATCCAGGCATTAAAAGAATTTTTTGAATACGTTCCCGGCGATTCGGGTCTGGCGTACGTAGTGATATTGCATTTGTCGCCGGATCACGAGAGCAAACTGGCGGAGGTTCTGCAAATTGTCGCAAAAATTCCCGTCGTTCAGGTGGTTGGAAATGTATCTGTGGAGGCAAACCACATATATGTTATTTCCCCCAACCATCATTTGGCCATGGCGGATGGGAGTTTAAGTGCCTCTGAAAATTTACAGGTAGAAGAACGCCGTGCACCCGTGGATATTTTTTTCCGGACACTGGCCGAATCACATGGTCCCCGGGCATTATGCGTCGTTCTGTCGGGTACAGGCGCTAATGGATCCATGGGTCTTAAACGGATCAAGGAGAGAGGTGGTGCGGCTTTTGTACAGGATCCCAGACAGGCAGAATTCAGTGAAATGCCCCGAAATTCGATTGCTACGGGGTTGGTAGATGAAGTGTTACCGGTTTCTGAGATACCCGGAAAAATTCTCCATTATAAAAACGGACTCGGTCGTATTCAGATTCATATCGACGATGACGAGAAGCATAGCGACCAGCAAAATGCTCTCCGAGAAATTTTTACACTGATCCGTGTGCAACTGGGTCATGACTTTTCAAATTACAAACGGCCCACCATCCTGCGCAGGATTGAGCGCCGGATCAATGTGCATAACCTGCCCGACCTCCCCGCCTATGTCCGTTATATCAAAGATAACCCGGAAGAAATCACAGCTCTCCTGAAGGACCTGCTAATTTCTGTAACCAATTTCTTCCGTGATGATAAATCATTTGAAGTAATCGAAAAGGAAATCATTCCAAGCCTGATCAAATTACACGTCGATGGCAAGCCGATCCGCATTTGGGTTGCGGGTTGTTCCACCGGTGAAGAAGCATATTCCATCGCAATGATCTGCGCAGAACAGACGATGAACCGGATCGACATTCCCCAGGTGCAGATATTCGGAACCGATATCGACGAGGGAGCCGTTGCCCAGGCCCGGGAAGGAATTTACTCGATCAACGACGCCGCAGATGTTTCACCCGACAGACTCGATCGGTTTTTTATAAAAGAAGGAAAGAATTACAGGATCAGCCCGAATATCCGTGAGATGGTACTTTTTGCAACGCATAATTTTATAAAAGATCCCCCCTTCTCTCATCTGGACCTGGTGAGTTGCCGCAATGTCTTGATATATCTTAACCGAACGGCGCAACAGCGGGTGCTGGAAACTTTTCATTTTTCCCTGGACCCCGAACGATTTCTTTTTCTTGGTTCTTCCGAATCGGTTGAAGGAGCAGCCGATCTGTATTCCGTTTATAATCGTGATCTTCATATTTTCCAGTCCCGTGCAGTGCCCGCACGTTCCTTTCCCGTTCCCGACTCTGTACCATCTTTTCGCTATGAATTGACCGGTCATTCGGATTTCAGAAGGGAAAGGGATAAGAAAATGATGAATAGCATTACGTTTGGTGATCTGCACCAGCGTATACTGGAGGAATATGCGCCGCCGTCTATTCTGATAAATCAGGAGTTTGAAATTCTGCACGTCTCCGAATCTGCCGGACGATTTCTGCAGATTGAAGGCGGTGAGTTATCACAGAATATTTTAAAACTGATATTACCCGAGTTAAGGATCGAACTGCATGGCGCCATTAGTCAGGCGCTTCAGAAAAAAGCGCCTGTCGAAGCCAGAAAACAAAAAATAACAATAAGAAACCGCGAGGAAATTATCAATATCCGTGTGCGTCCCGTGTTACGGAACGGAAATTCCACTCAGGGTTTCATATTATTGATTTTTGAATCTGCCGCTTCGGAAGAAGGGACTGAATCTTTCGTTACACTTGCCGATGAACCGGTTGCCAAACACCTGGAAGAGGAACTGATGCGGATAAAGGCACAACTCAGGAACTCAGTGGAACAGCATGAATTTCGTGCCGAAGAATTAAAAGCCAACAATGAAGAACTGCAGGCTATGAACGAGGAGTTGCGTTCAGCCGCGGAGGAACTGGAAACCAGCAAGGAAGAATTGCAATCTATCAATGAAGAATTGCGGACAGTGAACCAGGAACTGAAAATAAAAATTGATGAGGCTGTATTGAACAATAATAATCTTCGAAATCTCATCAACTCCTCGGAGATCGGAACAATATTCCTGGATAAAAGATTCTGTATTGCCTTTTTCACACCTGCCATTACGCAGATCTTTAATCTGATTCCGGGCGACAAAGGCCGTCCGCTCACCGACATTACCAACCGGCTGGAATATAAAGGCCTGATGGCTGATGCGATCATGGTGCTTGCTAATCTGCAATCGATAGAAAAAGAAGTAATTACCACAGATAAACAAAATTATTTATTGCGTGTTCTTCCTTACCGGACATCGGAGGATCAAATCAATGGGGTCGTTATTACATTCGTTGATATCACAGCACGGTCAAGGGCTGAAACGGATCTTCATCAATCGCAGGATCGTCTGCAGACTGTAACCGATCTCGTTCCCGATCTGCTTTGGAGCAATGATCCGGAAGGCAAATTATATTGGTTCAACAAGCGGTGGGTTGATTACATCGGTGAATATGCAGATCTCGGAAGCACCCGGATGGTCTTTAGCGGATGGACCGCAATTATTCATCCGGAAGATATCCGGCCCATCAATGAAAACTGGCAGGAATCTCTTAAAGCCGGAAAAACCCTGGAATCTCAGCTTAGACTCAAAGGGACTGACGGATTGTACCGCTGGCATTTGATAAGGACTGTTCCGCTGACCGGCGAAGATGGCAAAGTGGTCTCCTGGTTCGGATCGGCAACGGATATCGATCAGTTGAAAATGGCGGAAAAAGCACTGTCCGTGTCAGAAGAAAGATACCGGATTGCGCTCCAGTCTGCCGAAATGATCGCCTGGGACTGGGATATCATCACAGATGAACTGATTTGGAACAAAGACAAAAATTCCTTTGCAAAGAATAATGTGTCTGATAAAAGATCCGTATTGCTTGAGCAGCATGTACGTCCTGAGGACCGTGCAGCTTTACTTGCAGGATTACAGAAGGCTGTTGACAGTGCCGGAATATTTCAGGCTGAATTCCGGGTACCGAAGGGAGAATCATCAGAAAATATCTGGCTGTCTGTATATGGGAGAACGGTGGCCCGGCAGAACGGAAAAGCAACACGCATGGCCGGAGTCATTTATAATATTACCAACCGGAAAATACTGGAAAATCAGAAGGACGAATTTTTCGGTATCGCCAGCCACGAATTAAAAACACCGGTTACGAGTATCAAGGCATATGCAGAAGTGTTGCAGGAAATGGCTGTCGAAAACGGGCACAATGACAGTACCTCGGTGATCAACAAGCTTAACAGACAGGTTGACCGACTCACGAGCCTGATTAACAACCTGCTGGACACAACAAAAATATTTGATGGCCAGCTTACCATTCAGCCGGAGGAATTTAATATCAACGAACTCATTGCGGAAAGAGTGGAAGATATGCAGCTGCTGACGAGGAAAAATAAAATCAACATTGAATTGGATCCGGAAATTCCGAATGTGCTGGCCGATAAGGAACGAATCAGGCAGGTGCTGACTAATCTCATTTCAAATGCGATCAAATATTCACCGGCTGGTGGTGAAGTTCGTATCCGGTCTGAATTAAATGAGCGGGAATTAAGAGTAAGTGTGAAGGATTCTGGTATCGGAATTCCAGATGACCTGAAAACAAAGGTATTTGATCGTTTTTTCAGAGTAAAAAACCCACGCATACATTCTTTTCCGGGTATGGGCCTGGGATTATATATTTCTGCGGGAATAATCCATCAGCATGGTGGCAGGATTTTAGTAGATGATAAACAGGACACAGGGACATTGATTTATTTTACGCTGCCATTATCAACTTCTAATTGATCAGTTATGAAAAGGATATTATGTGCAGATGATGATCCGGGACTGCAGGATGTTTTTCCGTTGATTTTTGGCAGAGCTGGATATGAGATAACCATGGTCAGTAATGGGGAACAGTTGCTTGACAATGAATTCGAGACACCAGACCTCTTTTTGCTTGATAAACAACTTTCAGGCGTCGATGGAATGGAGATCTGCCGGTTTCTAAAGGGCCAGGATTCCACACGCGATATCCCCGTGATCATTGTTTCTGCCAGTCCCAATCTGGATCAACAGGCGAAAGCTGCCGGCGCCGATGGTTTTTTAGAAAAGCCCTTTCAGATGAAATTCTTGCTTGAATTATTGAAAAAGTACATCTGAATGGAAAAACCTACTCAGTCCTTTTTTACACTGTCATCATAATGGTTCTCATCTTCATCTGTATCTTTCTCTTCTTTATCGGGTAATTCTGATTTTCTTTTTTCGTTCTGATCAGGATTTTTTTGCTCAGAAATTTTTTGATCCTGCTGTTGATTTTTTTTAACCCGGCTCTGGCTGTTTGTTTTATGGTCCATAAAATAAAATTTATTCCTTAACTATCCATCGCTTTCATTGTCGTCCGATGGAATTCCATTGGCATATGTTTTAAAACAAATCTTATTTCGCTTATAATCTGTAGATAATTTCGGACAATCGAAGAAATAAATACTCCTTTCTTCGAGAACCCAATAAACCGACAGCCAGCCCAGCCTAACCCTTTTTCTCCTTTACAAACGCGATCAGACTGCCTACTGTTTTCAGATTTCCCGCCACTTCCTCCGGCATATTTAAAGAATATTGTTTTTCTATTTCCATCTGTAGTTCGATCAGGTCAAGAGAGTCGACCGACAGGTCATCTTTGAAACTGGCTTTGTCTGTAAGCAGTTCTGTTCCAATTCCCAGTTTATCATGAATGAGGCCGCGAACTTCCGCGGCAATCACCTCTTCTTTTGATTCTCCCTGCATAAATAATATTGGCTGGTTTGATGTTTCGGGAATCCTATTCACTATTATCAAAGGCAAATGTTTTGTCTAAAGGGGCCTCTTAAAAAAACATGCCACTCACCAAACCGGAAAGTATTTTTTCGAATTCATGCTGCTGATGTTCGATGAAGAAATCATCCGAACGCATTTGCAGGAACTTGATCTGGAAGAAGAAAAAATGCGTTTTTTATAATTCACCCAGGAACTATTGAGCATGAATTTATTTATTTCAGTTTTGTGAAACCGTCAGGGCTCCAGGATTCGATGCACCCGGCGCCGACGGTTACCGCAGGCATGCCCGCTGCATTATTACCCATTCCTTCCGGTATAAATGAATCGTGTACAACGATCGAATTCATTTTCCGGGTCCAGATCAGCAGTGAATCAGCGGAATTGGAGCCTCCGAGATAACTATGTCCGCCGCCTTTTACAACGAGTCGCAGTTTATATTTTCTGGTAAAATTCACAGCAGACACAACGTCTTCTACGGATTCGACGGCTACGGCATAAATACTTGGTGAAGATTTCCAGGCGCCGGCCCATCCCATTGACTGTGTTAATTCAGGCGTATCGCCGATATAATAAGGATTTTTCAACTTGCTGAACAAATCAGGTGCCGGAGTAACGAATGGATTGTTCAATTTGATCAGCCTTCCGTTCACTTTTTCATTTAAAAGAATCCATTCCTTTTCAACAGGCCATCCATTATCACCGGGTCTTACCCTTTTGAATGAAACCGGTTTTTTTTCAGTGTTGCCGTTTGCGGACAAAAAGGAATTCCGGCTCTTCCATGTGGCAATAAATAAGAAAAAACTTTTTACAAAATGTTTTCTGCTGACCGGCACGAAATATCTTTTCCTAAAGTTAGGTTCTTAAATTTTAGTTTGAACTACCGGCTCAGGAATTTGCTGATCAGGGGCAGCGCTACCGGCGTTCCGTCCTGTTCCTTCCACGCTGCAATCTCGCCCATATATTTCCCATGTCCTCCGGGAAATATCGCCAGGCTCGCATTCGGCATCAGACGGTACATCGCTACGGCACCTTCGGGCAGCGGAACATCGTGATCACCCAGGATAATCAATGTTTTTGTCTGCACTTTCTGCAAAAGGGAATCGGGTATATCGGTGAATTTTTTCATCCGTTGTACGCATTGATCAAACATGATCCGAAACGAAGCCTCGCTCGGATTAATTGAAAGAAATGCATTTTTATATATCTCCGGCATATTTTCAATACGGGCCTGATCAAATCCCTGCCAGAATGCAGGAGCGCAGCCGGCGTGGGTGTACATCGAAGAGGCAAATATAAGTCTGTCGACCATGGCGGGGTGATGAATCGCAATTTCGAGCGCCGTGGTCGCTCCGTTACTGAAACCAAAAAAATCTGCCTTTTCAATTTGCAACTGCCGCAACAACTCCACTATATCCGACGCATCCTGTTCAAAACTGATGGGTCTCCCATCGCGGTTATCACTGTGGCCATGCGCCTGCAATTCCACGCCGATGATCCGGTGCGTTTTTGAAAGCTCCGGTATCAGTCGGCCAAAACTTGTCTGTACCGTTGAAGCCGCACCATGTATTAGTACCAGCGGACTTCCCTTTCCGTATTCCTCGTAATACATATGAAGGCCGTTTACTTTTGCATACCGGCCGGGTTGCGCAATTGCCCTGTTTGTAGTCATAACGATAAAAATTATCAGCGTGATGAAAATTCTCATACCATTTCATTTGAAAAACGTTCCAGATAAACGATCATTTTTTCCACGTTCTGTTTGAGACCCACATCGGCTTTATGTTTTTTAACCACTTCGATAAATTCTTCCCGGCTGTCAAATAATGCGTGCCAGTGGATAATCGTTTGTTTTCCCAGTTTTTCAAAACTGATTGTCGCCAGGATATGCGGTTCAGATACGTGCTCGTATACGATTTTCTTCAGAGGGAGGATTTCTTTGAAAATGCTTTTATTCGGATAATCCGTTCCATCCGGGCCGTGCATGGTCAGTTCCCATACACCACCCGGGCGGACTTCCATTTTTGTGATCGTGTTTGTGAATCCATCAGGTCCCCACCATTTGGCAATATGTTCCGGTCGGGTCCATACTTCCCAGACCAGTTCCACCGGCGCATTGATTTTGCGGGTGATCATCAGTTCACGATCTTTCGTGTCATTTTTTACGTTTTCCATTTCTTTCTTTTTTTAATTTTTCAATATATCTTTCCATCGCATCCAGC
>DASXNJ010000042.1:0-11322 GCA_036495145.1 Puia sp. | reverse complement strand
TAAGGACCGGCGTCGAGTAACCGATAAGTTGTGTATACGTAAAAATCACCTGTCAGATGAGTTATAGATAAAGCGGGATTGTGGATCTGACCGAAAGCTCCGCACATCGAAACCAAAAAAACAGACAGAATTACAAGCTTCTTCATCTTTCATTCATTTTGAAAATTCCCTATAACAAAAATATAACAATCCGGCTGACAGGCGCTTTTAAACCCACGGAATTAAAACCGGTCTATTATATGTGGCGGTTTAAAAAAAAAAAAATTGTTAAAATAGATTAAAACCAACAAAAATGAAAACGCTATTTACTCTGTCAATGCTGGTACTGATTTCTATCGGTGGAATTGTTAGCAGTAAGCTTTTTATGAAATATCATTATGACATTTCCGCATTACTGACCTTAGCAAGTTTCCTTTCGATCATATTATGTATTTACCTGGTCAGCAACAGGAAAGTCATCCTGTCCTAAATTCATCATATCATCGTAAGTATCCGATTTGAAAATGCCGCTCGGGATTACCGCTATATTTTAAACCTCCGCTTATCCCGGAGGTTTTTTAATAAATCGGAAATTTCAACATCCATCGTAGAATTGAAGAGAGTCACAAAAAAAGACAGATTAGTTACAGCAAAGGCCGTACATCTCTGATGGCCTTACCCTGTACGACCATCGGGCAGCTTTGAGCGATTGCAACTGCATGTTCTAAATTTTCGGCGAGAATAACGTCATAACCAAGGACGCCTTCTTTGGATTCGATAAATGGTCCGTCAGAAAGAACTTCATTTTTACTTACCAGTCTTCCCGATATAGAGAGAGGTCCTCCTTCTAAACGATTTCCAGAGGCTATCAGCGATTTTACCCAATCAAGCATATTGGGCCAATCCGCGTATCTTTCTTCTTCCCCGATATTTCTCAGCTTTTCCAAATCGGCGCGAACTATCAAAATAAATTTTTCCATATAGTCTGAGCTGGTGTTTTATGATTTCTATCTGATGAGCGGTATGATGGGCCTTACCTCATACTTGATAATACCCTTTATTAACAGGGGACAAGTTTTTGCGATCGATACTGCCTCATTCAGATTCTCCGCAAGAATAACATCGTAACCTGAAATTCCTTCGTTTTTCTCATGGTAGAAGTTATTTGCGACTATAAAGTCCTTACTTACTTGTTGGCTGTTCATTGATAATGCTGCACCGCTGCTATATTTACCGGATTCATGTAGTGATTGAATCCATTTGTCCATGGCTGGAATATATTCAGCCAGACTTTCAGAGGTCTGATTACCCCCGTTCGTCGTATCTAACCGTCGGATTAGCAAAAACTTTTCCATGAAATGAAGTTAACGATAGAAAAAATAATGACAGTGATTTGATGAATTCATGTTGGTATTGCTCCCTGATCAGTCATTTCGAATCGGTAGTAATTCTGATAGAAAATATACACCGAAATCAGAAAAAGACAGATCGTAAAAGGTATGATTATACCTGTCAATACGGCGATGAATACCATAAGATAGATGCCCGAAATGATTTTCAGATAAGCAAAGGGTTTTAAAAGTCGAATAAATAACAAACTGTTGAGCAGTATCAGAATGCCCCACCCGAAAAATATAAGAAGTAAAGCATCTGAGTATATTAAATGGCCGGGAGTCATTTGAGCTATTATGAGGATCTCAGGTGCCAAAAGGATCAGGTACAGTATAACGTATTGAATCATTCGCGAAGAAAGAGAAACAGGAAGTCCCCTGTAAAAACTCAGGCCGGCTTCTTCCATTTGTCTGATTTTATATATCAGTACACCATGCCCGATCAGTCCGAAACTATAAAAAAGAAAAAACATTCTCATGTCTGTATCATCTTTTGCGTGGTTCAGCAGCATGCCAGACAGAAACAGACTGCTGAATATTTTTACGGTCAGAAAAAGTATTTTCCGATGGACCCATACATACCGGAGAACAAAACGCATATATTGACTGTACGAAAACGGGAGACTTATTTTCAGAAATGAACGAAATCGGGTTATTCCGCCTTTTCTGATCAGTCTTTCATAGCGCCACGCACCGATCAGGATACAGGCGGGAATAAACAAGACAATAATTATAGTGTTAACATACCATTGATGTATGATACCGATCCAAATGCAGATGAGCGCATATAAAATTACCGGGACGAAAAGCATTATCTGAATTTGAAGCATCCTGACAAAAACAAACGCGGGGGCCTTTATATTCATTATGGAAACAAAGGCGTAGTCCTTTCCCCGCAGTTTATCCATTATAAATTGTTCACATTTCAGTGCATACAGAAGCCATATGATCAGGACAAACACCAGGAATTTTGCATCTGTCAGAATGGCCCTGATCAGGGTAAAGTGATATTCCAGTAATCCCACTTCATTGGCCCGCCCAACCGCCGCTACCATGATGAATACAAGAAAGGCAAACAAGCCGGCATTTTGTTTGTAAAATGTCTGGATGAAAGACTTATATAATATCGTTCGGCAAATATTCAGGACGTAAATGATTTGATAAGAAAAGCAATTCTTACCTTTTTGGGATTAATGAACTGACAAGATAAATCGTCCTTATTTCTTTTTTGCTCCGCCTGTCACATAAATGGGAAATTGTTCCTGCCGTCGCGTGAAACTTATTCTTCGTTTAATACGATGAGCGTATCGTAATATTCAACACGAATCGTATCCGGTATCATTCGATACCTCGATGGTATATCTTTGGCAAGATCTGAGACGCTAAAGGCTGCGCGTGTCATTTTGGATTCGAACAAATAGATGTTGCTGATGGCGCCCGTGTATTCTTCCGTGACAAAATATTTCTGAATCAGGCCCGGCACAGATCTGAAATTTTCCAGATCTGACAGGCAGATTTCATTCAGTTCCTCCAGACTAAATATTGAACTGTACCTGACGCATAGTAAAGATTCTGCTGTTTTCATTTTAAAAGATTACGGCTAAGGCGACAAATGTAATGAACGCGTTGGAGCGGAGGATGACTGGAAAGTCCTAAAACAGGACTATCTGGTCCGGACATTAGCCTGATTCAATGATTTTATAAATTTGTTTAAGCCCTGACCCATGGAAGATGCAGGTCACATCAATAATAGAATTCATTATGAACAATCATATCGTTATTTCAAAAGCCACAGAACAGGATCTGCAACCGATGCTGGACGTCTATAATGAGGCAATTATGAATACCACAGCAGTATATCAGGAGGAAACGCATACGCTGGCGATGAGGAAGAAATGGTATAAAGAAAAACAAGAGGCAGGGTTGCCAGTTTTTGTAGCTTATGTGAATGATGACTTTGCAGGTTTCAGCAGTTATGGACCATTTCGAAACTGGCCAGGCTATCGTTTTACCGTCGAACATTCTGTGTATGTGGCTGAGGATTTACGTGGCATGGGTGTTGGGAAAAAACTCGTGAAGGCCGTGATTGAACATGCCAGGCTTCAAAAAATACATGTGATCATAGCGGGCATAGACGCTGCCGGAGAGGCCAGCATCGGACTTCATTTGTCCCTCGGATTTAAAGAGGTTGCCCATTTCAGGGAAGTCGGATTTAAATTTGGCAGGTGGCTGGATCTGAAGTTCCTTGAACTGATATTGGACTAGGTGGCCGGGGCACACAGATTGCAGTTCTGTTCGGGTATAGCTGATTCGGATTGAAATACTAAACGGACTTCAATATGAAAAAGATACTTCTGCTGGCCTTTGTAACCATAACTATTCTTTTTGCCGGATGTAATGGCAATGCCAATGGAACTGTCAATTCCAGATCGGATACTTCGGCAGATACTGTCGGCAAACATTCCCCCTATGGAATTGACACACTCAGCAGAAAGCGGATGGATAGCGTCATAAATAAAAATGACTCGCTGCATTGATGTGGTCCTATTTCTTCTTTATCAGATTCAGCTGAAAGAAAAATAGGTGGTTGTAATATAAATTCCTTCAGGCGTTTATGGGTTCATGCAAGACGATCATCACATCATATTGTTCCACACGAAGAGTTCCGGGGATCAAACCATATCTCCTGGGCATACTTCTCGCCAGTTTTGACGCCCAGTAAGATGCCCTCGCTGTCTTGGTTTCGAAAAGATAGATGCCATTGACGGTTCCGGTAGATGAGTCCATCACATAATATTTCTGGATCAGACCCCGCACGGTTCTGAAATATTCCAGATCCGCCTCCCAGAATTCGTTCAGTTTCTCCCGGCTCAGGGTTGTGTTGAATCTTACTGATAATAAAGCCTCCGCAGTTTTCATGTAGTTTTAATTAGGATGAAAGTTCAGGCCGCAAAATTACCCGGATGCCGGAAGATGCGATGTTCTGAAAAGTTCTGAAACTTGACTTTGAGGTTAATTTTCGGATGAATAAGCGATGGAGCAAATTTTATTTTTATAAATAAAAACCCACCACGTGAGTGGTGGGTGCGTTACTAAAAGCAACTCTTAATTAATGACCGCATCCGATAGTACGCGGGCAACCCTTGGGGCATTCTGTCTTCTTCCCTACTTTTTTGTTCGAACGTTTACCGCTACCGGCAAAAGCGAATGATGTAGAGAGCATAGAAATGGCCAGGATTGCAAAAAATATTTTTTTCATTTTGTATTTTTTGAATTCTTGAATGTTATTTACTCTGTTGATCAGACTATAAAAGTTCTGGCGGATGCCAGCATTCAGATATATTGGTTGAGAGACGGTAATCGTTGACAACGGGGATTTTTTCTTGTACAAAGACTATGATCGCGGTTTTACATGTTTGCTTCTCTATGATAAAAAAATTGCCGTATGCACAAGCCATAAAAGGATTACAACCATTATTCGTGCACTTATTTTTATTTGACTTATCCGGAAATTTATGACAGCTCATTTTTGCGCATCCTTTTACTGCCGGATGAGCCCCATAGGAGTTTGTCAGGGGTTGAAATAGCAGAAACGCCAGAACAATAAGGAATATAGAGGCGATTATCTTCACCTTTCTAAATTAGAATAATTACAGAGAAAGTCAAAGTAATTGAATGTCCAACGATGATTTGTTCTCTGGACGGTATTATCTGGTTATAGACGGATGAAAATCTTTTTCCGGTACATGATAATCATAGGTATACTCAGCAGCACGACATACACCAGGGCGCTGACAACGGAAGCATTGATCGGCGAGAGCCAGGAAGCAAATAAATGCAGGTAACCATATTGCCAGAGATTTATTTTCTGTCCACCATCTTCCACATGAATACTGCCGATCAGTAAAGGAAGATAACCAGACACTACATAAATGGTAATGGCATTCGACCCAAAGGCGACAAAGGGTTCCGTAAATTTTTGCCGTCCGTTTACGTCGATCAGCCAGTAAGAAAGAGTCAGCGTCGCCATCGCCAGCCCGCCTGTAAAGAGCACAAAGGAAGAAGTCCATAAAGCTTTATTCATCGGGAAGAATCCGTTGCATATCAGACCTCCGAGTACAAGTAGTCCCGAAATGGAAAAAAGCCAGGCCACTTTATTTTCAATCGTCCGGTCAGTTCTCTTGAGCCAGGTTCCGGTAAAAACTCCCAGCAGACAGGTAGCGATGGCCGGAATGGTACTCAATATACCTTCCGGATCAAAGGTTTTGGATCCCGGCCACATATGATTGGTGGTCAGCAGTGTCCTGTCTACCCAGGCCGCCAGGTTAGTGGACGGCTCCAGGTTGGCCGGCCCCATTCCAGGCACCGGGATAAAGTTCATAATAAAGTAGTAACCGATTAGTATCGTCCAGAAAATCCAGACCCATGTTTTTCTCTCCGTTTTTATATAGATGACGGTACATATAAAAAAGACGATCGCGATTCTCGGAAGCACACCCAGGATGCGAAGGTGTTGGAAATCAAAATTTTGAATCAGATTCAATACAACAAAAAGTGCGTAGATCGTGAGCGATCGGCGGGCAGCCCTGAGGATCATTACCCGATGATTTGATGTGCTTGTTTTTCTGTCTGCCATGGCGTACACAATTGAAACGCCCACGATAAAAAGGAAAAAAGGGAAAACCAGGTCTGTTGGTGTGCAGCCATTCCAAACCGAATGTTCCAGCGGAGCGTAAATATGTCCCCAGTCACCAGGATTATTTACGAGGATCATTCCGGCAACCGTCAGTCCCCGGAAAAAATCCAGGGATCTGAGCCTTGGTTTCTTTTCAGTTAATTCCATCTTAATGATTTAGCAGGGTCATCTGGTTTAACCATATCGACGGTTCCCATGGTGGCACTATCAGATCACGAAGGAAATCTATTGGTATGGTATTTTCAATAGCAAAATAAAATAAATACGCCACGGACTCTTCTACGTAATGGGTGACACGGGAAAACATGAAGGCCTGTATATGGTAAATGATTGATTCATCCGGTAATTAGATTGGTCTGCTGGCATGGGAATTGAAAACTTATGGTATGAAGAAGAAAGTACTTGTGATCGATGATGAAAGAGATTTTTGTGAGTTGATCAAAAACATCCTGGCCGGGGAAAATTTTCTGGTAGACTGCGCATTTTCGCTTGAGGAGGCTGAAGAAAAGCTCCGGGAACATCCGGAAGTCATACTTCTGGATAATAACCTTCCGGATGGTTCGGGGCTTGATTACCTTCAGATGCATCCGGTAGACTTTATGAATAGTTCTGTTATTTTGATTACCGCCGATCCTACCGATTTGATCAAAGAAAAAGCTGAACGGGAAGGCACGGTTGCATTTATCAGCAAACCATTTACCATTAAAACCATTCGGGATATGGTAAGGCAGGTTGCTTAAACTCCCGTAATCCGCGATTATGAAAAAGAAAGCCCCGCTTCCAAATCCGGACAAAACAGAAGAGAAAGGTGTTTTCTATCGGGCCGGCGAAGTCATCGGTAGCATCGGATTTCATATTGTCGACGGGAAGGAAAAATTGATAGAGGCAGTTTCTGAAGAGTTCATCGCAGTAAAAAGGGCTATCAAAAAGAAACTGGCAAAAAAGAAAACTACCGGAACCAAATCAAAAAAAATTTCAAAGAAGAAGTCGCCACAAAAGGCTACCTCGAAAATTTCAGTGAGAGCAAAACAGTTGACAAAAAAAACGAACCCGGCCAAGGCGGTAAAGAAAAAGGCCGACAAGGTTAAAAGACTTGCCAAAAGCAGTTTGAAAAAATAATAATACTTTCTTAATTCATATTAAAATAAAAGTCTCCTTTTACAGGAGACTTTTCCCTTCCCACTATCCAATCAAAAATTCGAGCCGGCAAAGGCATTATATTGATACGCGTCCTTCAATAGAATCATCGAATGTTTTGCCCATTACCGCTCCCAACATGATCTTCACTGCGGCCACCGCATTACCATGTTTGGTGTCCCAGTAATACCCGTTATCCGGAATCACTTTAATAATAGAGCCGCACGGAGGTCCTCATGATTTTCTTCAGGCTGGGTTTTATTGATACTGTCCATGATTTACTATTTTAATCTTTAAAATAAGAACACGTGATTATTAGTTTAAAAAATTATACCATGCGGATTTGAATTCACAATGATGGAATTATTCATTACACGATGCGTAGTTAGATTCGCACTGATGAAAAAATTTCCGATGTAAGAATATCCTTCGCCGAACCGATCCCGAAAAAGGCCCGGAATTCCCTGGCATCGTTTTTTCATTCCTTCAATTGATTTCTAACATTAAAAACAATTGTATGCCACAGGAGGGTCAAGGCGAAGGGAAGAGTGCAAGATCTTCCCTTTATATTTTTAATTCCAACTCTTCCCCCACTAAACAATCAGTGTATTCAATTCGCAAAATCTAATACATTACGCCAGTAGGATTCGCTCAGCATAATAAAGATCCTTGGTGTTAAAATATTTTGCGGCCCATTTGTCATCAGATGAAAGCCTGAGAGGGGTAATTTTCGCAGTTCCCTTTTTTGTTTTTGAAGAATATTTGTCGCGAAATAAAAAATGATCCACGAGAGCGAATGCTTCGATGGCAAACACGGTGGCGATATCCTGATCATTCACTTCAATCAGGTTATCGCCATTCTGTTCCTCACCCCCTAGTGACAGATTGGATGATCCAAACCAAACCACCGCATTCGGGGTATTGAAACCACACACCACAAATTTATGATGAACCTGGTGCCCGATGCCTACCGTAACTTCTGTATCAAACGGTGGTGGCAGAAGCGTTTGACCCGGTTTCCCTGTAACCTGGATGCCCGTTTTCGTGTCAGGCTTATAGAGTGTTACATTACTTACCGAATCGGAAATACCATAGCTGAATACGGACTGCTGCTTATGTAATTTCAAAATCGCCGGAACAACAGGTCCCTTCACGGTTGGATCGGTATCCATAATTGCAAAAAGCACACTGCCTTTCTCTGCTTTGATCCGGTTGGTCATATTAGTTAATGTGGTCAGGGCAAAAGCATTTGCATGAGGCGAAAATGTGATGCTCATTTTTGGAAGTCCGCTCACATTAAAGGCAAAACTTTTCTGCGAAATGGGGGCGCCGGTAAAAGCCTTCTCATTTACATTATCATTCCAGGTTTCTTCGAATACCGAACTGTATTGGGCGGCCAGGGTCTTATCATTAAAAATCACCACATGGTTTGAGTTCACATACATTCCCGTAACAGAAAAATTGGTAGAGCCTGACAATACTTTTTGAGCCTGACCGGCTTTTTTCACTATAAAAACTTTATTATGTTGAAACCGGGAGAATTTGCCGCGTATAATTGCCGCCGGTTTTTTTGCAACCTTGTTAAAAGCCTTTTCAAATTTATCCTCCGGTTTGGTATTATCTTTATTGTGATGCAGGGTGGCATTATCCAGGATCATCCGGATCCTGCCTGCTTCTGCCAGTTTCAAAAATGAATTGATAATATCGGGTTCATTAAAATCATAAGCTTGTACATCCAGCGAAAGTGTTGAATCTGAAACTACTTCAGAAATGATATCGAATATTTTTTCACGGGCCGTGTATCCCGACCATGTATATTCATCCAGAAAACTATATTCTGTTCCGGTACTATCTTTCCCGGCGATCTGGGATGTATCAAAACCCAGCAACGACACCTTCGGCTTGAAAAGAGCATTCGGCCCGAAGTGGTGTACAAATGCCTGTGACTGGACGAACCCCCTGGTGAAGCCGAGCTCCAGATTTCCTTTCGAATAAGGCGCCACAATGATATCGGTCGTAACAGATAGAGAATTATCGATGGCCGTCAGGTGATCATCCTTATCAAAATATCTCGGCGTTACCATATACGTATAACTGCCATAGAATATATTGTCTCCCTGGTGAAACTGACCGAGTACATGCACCCAGCGGAAAAGCTGGATCGGCGCATTGATGCTCGAATACGGTGGTTCGTTTTTATTTTGTACATCCTTCGTCGTGTCGTCAAACTGCAGAGAATTGTACAGGTAGTAGACCGGCTTGCCCTGCGGCGTACAGGTTATCGTGAAGCCCGCCAGCCTCGTTGATTTAGGTTTTGGCAGATTGAAGGCAAGTAATGTTTTTGCGTCTCCACGATAGAGACGTACAGAGAAACCATTTAGTGAATTTTGGGATGCCATAACGTTTTTTTTATACAGATAGTTCAATTCAGAACCCGTCTGTTTTCATAGAGGCCGGTAATGCAGCTAAGTGAGGCCCGTGGAGAATAGCAGATCGAAATGCATTTAAAATTGAGACATATTTTCAAGGTTTAGTGATTACCGATATTATTTTATCTGAAATACCGGGATTTCGCGGGGAAATTGTTTGTTTTTTCACGGTGCGGAGGGGGGTATTGTTCCGTTAACGAAGACGGTTTCCCATTATGTTCCCGGTCGCTGGTCCTGATCCGATGCTATCTGTTATGCCTGAAATAGCTAAATCTGTATCTGTTTTTGAACGGGGAATCTGATCATCTTTGCAGATCAATTGATCGTTATGGAATCTTTTTTTCAGGTAGTCGCATTCACGCAACAACCATTCGGTGGAAATCCTGCCGGTGTAGTTATTACAGATTCAGCATGGAGCACGGAATTCATGCAGCAGGTTGCGATGCAAAATAATTTGCCGGCGACGGCTTTTTTGAATTATGCCGATGAAGGATTTAAGATCCGTTGGTTTACAGCAAAGAAGGAACTCGCCCTATGCGGACATGCCACACTGGCGAGTGCCCATGTACTTTTTTCGAAGGACATCGTGCCAGCCGGAAATAGAATTCATTTTACCACTGACAGGAATGATTTATATGCCTGGTATGAAAACGGATGGATTACAATGGATTTTCCCGCATTTCCGTGTGAAGCTGTTGTTGTGCCCGCGGATCTCCGATTCATTTTCGCGGGGAAATTTAAAGCAGGATTTTATACACAGGATAAATTTCTCATTGAACTTGAAAATGAATCCGCCGTGAAGAATTTCATCCCGGATTTCAATGCACTCGCCAAATATAAATGTATAATCACAGCGGAGACGGATCCGGGATCACGCTATGATTTTGTGTCCCGGTTCTTTGACCTGCCCGATGGAATTCCGGAAGATGCTGTAACCGGTTCCGCGCATTGCAGCCTGGCCTCTTTCTGGTCTGCACGTCTCGGTAAAAATTATCTGAGTGCTTTTCAGGCATCTTCGAGAGGTGGTGAATTAAAATTAATGCTCGATCAACAGCATGTTCAGATCTCTGGTCAGGCCCTGACCGTCATTGAAGGAAGATATTTGCCTTTCATCCAAAAAGAGTTACAAAAGAATTAGATATTCTCTAGATTACGAATAGATTCGTAAGAATAACCTACCGTAAAATAATTCTGAACTTCTCATGTGGCTGTTTTTAAATAATCGGCCCACGGGCCTTGTTTTTACAAGGCCCTCTTTGATGAAGTATTTATAATTTCGGATATCAAACCATTACAAAAGAGCCATACCAAGCGGAGAGGAATAAATTCTTTCATATTTGCGGTTATTTCACTTGCAATAGCTTGTAATAATGCAAAGCCAGTAGAACCATCTGATATAAATGCGCCGGTTGACCAGCCGAAACTGATTCATTACAGAGTGCTCAACATTTTTCCTCATGACACGGCTGCTTATACGGAGGGATTTCTTTTTCATAATAATCAGCTCTTTGAAAGCACAGGACATACCAGTTCTTTTCCAAGCTCACGTTCTCTTTTTGGTGTGGTTGACTTGAAAACCGGATATATTAATGCCAAAGTGGAGCTCGATAAGAATAATTATTTTGGCGAGGGTATTGTTTTTCTAATGGGCAGAGTGTATCAGCTGACAGATACAACCCGGATTGGATTT
>DASXNJ010000041.1:0-5458 GCA_036495145.1 Puia sp. | reverse complement strand
ACTTCCGTCAATGCCTTCACTTCCGAAAAACTACAAATCCACACACCATTTTTTTCTCCAAAACAACTCATTTCCCTTGGCATGATCCGGGTCACCAATACAGCAACCTGCGCGGTTTGCTGTCGCATATCATTTTTGAGTTTATCGACCCAGTCCGGCTCAAAATTCTTGGTACGCTTACTTTCGTAAATAATTTTACCGCACTCCTGTCCGGTGGAATTGCGGATAGTCAGCGTACAGTCTGCACCCCGTATTCCTTTTCCAACCGGTTCAACCAGATCAAATGGAAATGCTTCCTGTAATAATTTTTCAAGAGCAAGTTCCTGTACTTCCCCTTGCAATTGCATGGAGCCCTGATCGGCTTTTCGTTTCATTTCTTCTATGAGTCTCCGCTGATCCTCCAGTTGTTTTTCCTTTTCTTTTAGCTGAAGTTGAAAATCTGTTTCCCTCGATTGATTTTTGTGTTCTTCCGTGCGTCTGATCTCGTCGGCAATTTTTACCCTCTCCTCCTGTATTTTCCTTTGCATTGAAATTTCCAGTTCTTCTTCCCTGGTTTTCAGGGTCTGCTCTCTTTGCAGAAATTCGAGTTCTCTTTGTCTTGCGGTTTTTAATTTCTCCTGTTGCTCCTCGTTGGATTGTTTAAGAACCGTCAGACGGTTTTCAAAATCATGATGGATGCTTTTTCGAATATCTTCTTCCAGTTTTTGCTGAATAAGCTTTTTTTCTTCGTTGAATTTTTGTTGAAAAATAACTTCCTGCTCCTGAAGTTTTTTTGACAGTTCAATATCCTTTTTCTGAAATTCCTCCTCTTTTTTCCGGGTAAAACTGATCATCTGCTCACGCAGATCCTTTTTATATTGTTCGGACACCGCTTCTTCCATCGCAAACTCATGACGGCAATTCGGACATTTGATGGTCGTAGACATGCACTTTTTTTTGGCGAAGTTAATTCTTTAAGACTAAGGCTTAAAGTGCGAAGCTCAAAGGCATTTCATTCGCAATTCGGTTCAATGATCTATATCCAATGACAATTTCACAACAAAACAGGCCCGTATTTCTTAACTTTAAAAGATAATCATTCACATGAAAATCATTGCGTTTATTATTGTATGGTTTGGATTTGGAGAACTGTCAGCGCAACAAACTCAGAAGCCGCCCCTGCATGGTAAACACTGGATGGCGATCACGGGCAAACCATTGGGCGCTGAATCGGGAGCGCAGATTTTTCAGCAGGGGGGAAACGCAGTTGATGCAGCCTGTGCGATGCTTGCTTCCATGTGCACACAATGGGCAGTACTTAGCTGGGGTGGTGAAACACAGGCAATCATTTACAATCCCAAAACCAAGAAAGTGATTTCCATCGATGCGCTGGGCTTCGCACCAGGGGCAGCTACTGTTTCTTATTATAGATCGAAGGGATATTATTTTCCACCGGAATACGGTCCATTGGCAGCGGTTACTCCGGGTACACCCGGAGGTCTCTGTTATATGCTCGCAGAATATGGAACAATGAGTTTGAAACAGGTATTGGCGCCTGCAATGCAACTGGCAGCAGGTTACCCGATAGATGCTCAGGTTTCCAATAATATGCAAAAAGGAGTTTCAAGTATAAAACAATGGCCCTACAGCAGTAAAGTCTTTCTCACACATCCGGGTGAAAAAAGAGAAGCACCTGAACCCGGAGAAATTTTTGTTCAGAAGGATTTACTTGCCACGCTTTCAAAAATGATTGAAGCCGAAGACCAGGCACTAAAAAAAAATAAATCACGTAAGGAAGCGATTTACGCCGCTTATGACCGTTTTTACAAAGGTGATATCGCAAGAGAATTTGTAAGGGGATGTCAGGAACAGGGTGGCCTGATCAGTATGGAGGATCTGGCCCGTTGGAAACCTTTGGAAGAAGAGCCGCTACATGTAAATTATAAAGGAATAGAAGTTTATAAACTACAACAATGGTCGCAGGGACCGACCTTACTTCAAAGCCTGAATATTCTGGAGAATCTCGATCTCCGGAGCATGGGATATAATAGCACAAAATATATTCACACTCTTTATCAGACGATGAATCTTGCGTTTGCAGACAGGGATTTTTATTATGGCGACCCATATTTTCAGCCGGTCGAACCGATGCGGGGACTGCTCAACAAGGACTACGCGAAAATGAGAGCAGCCAGCATTCAATACGATCATAATGACAGCACTGCTGCACCAGGCGATCCATATCCATTTGAAGGAAAAGTGAATCCCCACACCGCATTGTTAAAATCGCGGTTCGGTAATGGTTGGCCCGGAAATAGAAATCAATCCACTGGTTCATATCATCAGGATGCTATTGCAGAACCTTCCGCGTTAGGCCTTATGCCTTACGCTTCAGCTTCCGAAAGTGAAGCGTTATATGAAGACAGACTCTGGCGCGGAACCACATCAATAGAAGCATGTGATTCAGCGGGCTGGGTAGTTTCTGTTACACCCAGCGGAGGTTGGCTTCCGGCCTGTATCGCAGGTAATACAGGAATCGGAATGAGTCAGCGCATGCAGAGTTTTGTACTGGACTCAACACTGAATCCATATAATGTATTGGAACCTTACAAGAAACCCAGGGTGACATTAACACCAACACTTGCAATGAAAGATGGTAAACCTTTTCTATCCTTCGCGGTACAGGGAGGAGACACACAAGACCAGAATCTGCTGCAGTTTTTTTTAAATGTGGTTGAGTTTAATATGACCGTTCAGCAATCCGTGGAGGCAGCCAATATGAATACAGACCAGCTCTGGCTTTCATTGGGTGGAGACAAAAGAGTAGACAGACAACCCCGGCCCGGCTTCATGCTTTTAAACAGTAAAACTGATTCCTCGGTCAGGAAAGATCTCAGATCCATGGGATATACATTACGATTCGCAGACCGGACCAGCGGTCCCATCAATGCAATTTATTACGATTGGAATCACGGAAGCTTTTGGGGAGGCAGTAGTAATTATGGAGAAGATTATGGTATCGGTTGGTAATTCATTTGGATTAAATAAAAAGATGGCGGTATACTTATTCATCCTCAATTACTTCTTTCCAAGCCTGTAACTAAATCCCATCTGTAAGCCGTCGGCGTAACTTCCGAGATTTATCTGGATAAATCCTGTAATTTTTTCTCTGGTCGCATGAAAACAGGGAGAAAAATAAGTGAGTGGTAAAATATTTTTAGTTGCTTTGATGTCCGTGACAAAATGATCATAGTTGGTGTTTGGATTAAGGATCCAGCCACCTGCGATTTTAAATCCGAAAACCATATCATGCCTGGTTTTCCATATGATGTCAGTAAAGAGTCCTAAGCTTGTTGTCAGAGTCGACCTGAAAATTACATTGGCGGCCGAATCAGGGAGGTTTTTTCTGAATGCTGCATAATTGCCGAACTCATTCTGAATAGTGGTTTCAACTCCAATCGCTCTCCATTCGTGATTTCGTGAACTTATTACAATATTTATTCCACCGGAACCTCCGTAACTTCCAAAAAACCAGCCTTTATCCGGAATATGATAAAGGGTATCTTCCGGGATTGGGATTGCCCCAAAAAGGCCGCCGGAATAGCGGTAGTGGCTGTTATAGTAATCGGCAATATTATATGCTCCCAGGTTCAGATTTACGCAATAATATGCTTGAATTATGCCAAAATTGTCGCTCCGCTGGATACTTAGTTGTCCAACCGACACCTGGTCACAATCAAAATAATTCGCGCCGCCGATATAATATCCTCCGTTAATGTAATATGCGTGGCCCGTCGAATCTGAATGAAGTGGAATCGGATGATATGGATTTGAATTGGAATTATTTGGACTTAAATAATAGGCCTGTCTGGATTCCATGCATCCGTTCAATAGAAAAATATAAATTAGTCCTGGTAAATATTTTATTGTCATGCTAACAAATAATACTATCGAATCAGCACACTGGTTCCCTGCTGAGATATTTTTTTTCCTGACAGGCCATCTGTATAAGTCAATAGCCAGACATAGGTACCGGTGGTTTGCGGATGTCCGTTAATGGTTCCATCCCATTTTTTTGTCCAGTCCCTCGTTTCAAATACAATTTGTCCGAGGCGGTTATACACTCTGAAATCCAATGCGACTGCATTGAATGCATTCAAAGGATATAAATAATCATTTTTGCCATCACCGTTTGGAGTAAAAGCATTGGGTACCGTTATATAGCAACTTTGCATTTTTTTAATAAGTGCAACGCTCGTATCAGAACAGCCCAGGTTATTTTGAACTATCAATCTGACACTATAAATGGCGTCATTTCCTGAATCCGGAAACCGGTGAGCTTCCGGCGTCTCCAGGGTACTGGATGATCCGTCACCGAAATTCCAGTACCAGGATTCAATATTACCAATGCTCGCGTTTTGAAAGGTGACCAGATCCTTTGGACAAATTTCAGCAGGTGCCTGGAAGGCAGCCTTTAAGGAATTGTCCAGATTGACGACTTCGGTTACTGTATCGCTGCAGCTGCCATTCGACACAATATGCTGAACGTATCTTGGTCCGAATTTATTTTCAATGATGAAAGGATTTAGAGAGTTACTTGTAAAGGAAGAATCCACAATCCACTGCCAGCTGATGGCGCCTGCCGGAAGATAATACAGCTGGATGGTATCTTTTAAACAACCATACACGATATCATAACTAAAGAGAGCAGATACGGTATCCAGGGTTTGAAAAGAAAGACTGGCACCTGGTGGAGTTTCTGTTCCACATTGATTGATAAGGGCGTTAAGGTCACTGCCCCGAACCAAGGTGATCTGATAGTTTCCTGTTTTTACGAGCGGGCTGTCGAGTGTAAGATGAATGACCTGCGTAAACTGATTGTCACAACTGCCCTCCGCTTTTATGATATGTGCATTGGTTGTTCCCGATATTTGGAAATCTGAACCATCAGGCGAAATCGAATTGCAACTGATCAGATCCGGAAAAATAAGTTGCAACATGTTGGTGCCGCAGTCAAATGGAGCGAGGCTGTCCATTGGAGTGGGCATGGGCGGAAAAACGGTAAAGTCAAAGCTTTCGCCATCCGGAATCTGGTTTCCTTCCAGGTCCACCAGCGTATTACTGTCAGTCCCGTTTTTTATGGTCAGCTTATAATTGCCCGCAGGTTGCGGATCACTCAAGGTGATCCAAACCGTGTCTATTTCAGTTCCAAATACACAACTATTGGCCGATGTGGTTGCAATGGAACCAAACAATGGGGTAATCGTAAATTCAGACCCATCGATGGAAAGGGTGCCGCACCGGATGCCCTTACTGATTACAACGACCAATACTTTACTGTTGCACTCAGCATCGATTGATTTGATATGTGGGAGATTAGGACCGGAAACCTGCGACCGCGCAATTTCTGATAACAGCATCAGCAATACAATCATTACATTTTTCACCAGAAGCAGATAAGTGCGGTTAATACAAGAAA
>DASXNJ010000040.1:0-5637 GCA_036495145.1 Puia sp. | reverse complement strand
CTCCATGCTGGAACATTATTTATCCCTTAATCCGGAATATGAAGTTAAACGATTTGAATCACCTGGTGATTTCTTCGCCCACCTCCATGAAGTTCCAGATGTTGTAACTCTGGACTATTCCCTGCCCGACAGCGACGGCACGGAAGTGTTACGAAAGATTAAGGAATTTAATCCCGACATCAGGGTCATCGTCATTTCTGGCCAGGAAGATGTGGCAACCGCCATCAATCTTTTAAAGAATGGCGCCTTTGATTACATCGTGAAAGACGATGATACGAAGGACCGGCTCTGGAACAGCATCCTCCATTTGCGCGAGATCAGCACACTGAAACAGGAAGTGGAAAGCCTGAAAAAACAGGTGGGTCGCAAGTACGATTTCTCCCAGATCATTGTGGGGAACAGCGAACCCATGGAAAGGGTTTTTGCAATGATTGAAAAAGCCTCCAAGACAAATATTACTGTATCTATTACAGGGGAAACCGGTTCGGGTAAAGAACTGGTTGCCAAAGCCATACATTTTAATTCCGAGAGACATGCGCTGCCCTTTGTAGCGGTGAACGTCGCGGCCATTCCAAAAGAATTGCTGGAAAGTGAACTTTTCGGTCACGAGAAGGGATCTTTTACGGGCGCTGTTACCAGGCGCATCGGCAAGTTCGAAGAAGCCGATAAGGGAACTTTGTTTCTGGACGAAATCGGAGAATTGGATATTAATCTGCAGGCCAAATTATTACGTGCAGTGCAGGAAAGAGAGATTACACGTGTTGGGGCAAACAGCGTTTTGCCGATCAACGTGCGGATCATCGTGGCGACACATAAAAATTTATTGGAAGAAGTAAAAAATAAAACTTTTCGGGAAGATCTTTACTATCGTTTAATCGGATTACCAATCATGCTTCCGCCTTTACGTGAAAGGGGCAATGATATTTCCATTCTGGCGAAAAATTTTGTAGATGCATTTTGCAAGGAAAACAAAATCAACCGGAAATCACTGAGTCCGGAAGCCCAGCAAAAGCTGATCGCCTATCCTTTTCCGGGTAACGTGCGCGAGCTGAAATCTATCGTGGAACTGGCTGTCGTAATGAGTGATGAAGAAAATATTCTCCCGGAACACATCACATTAAATTCATCGACCAGCATCAATGATCTGCTGAACCGGGAAACGACACTGAAAGAATTCGAAAGTCAGATTATACAACACTACCTGGATAAATATAATAAGGATGTGTTGCTCGTGGCCAGAAAACTGGATATCGGTAAGAGTACTATTTACCGGATGATCCAGAATGGCGAACTAAAAAGTAAGTGATGAGCGCGCGTGAGGCCGTAGAATTATATAGAATGTTAACCCCATTAACTGAAAAAATACTATTTGGGAAAACCATCCTGGTTGCGGAAGATGTTGAAATGAATCAGCAGCTGATTTGGCATATTCTCGAATCCAATGGTGCGAAAGTGGTCATTGCCCGAAACGGGGCTGAAGCACTTGAACAGGTAAAAAAACAAATCTTTGACTGTGTTTTGATGGATGTTCAGATGCCGGTGATGGATGGCATCATGGCAACTGAACAGATCCGCAATCTGGCAGATCCCCTGCTTTCAGCAATACCCATTATCGCGCTGACGGCCAATTTTAATTCTGCTGATTTAATAAAATATGAAAAGGCCGGAATGGATGACTTTCTTTCCAAACCGGTTGTGGAGGCCAGTTTGCTCAATACAATTCTGAGTTATTCAGGCGAACTCAAATCTGCAAAAACAGCAATGACTGAGAGTCCGAGACTATATGACCTTGCGATGATCCATTCCGTTTCGGGTGGTGACGGTGCATTTATAAAGAAAATGATCCGTTTGTTTATTCAAACCGTTCCGCAAAATGTGCAGGAGCTGGTAGACGCTACCGCCCAGGCTAACTGGGAGCAGGTTTCCAAGATGGCGCATAAGTTAAAATCTACTGTCGACTCCATGGGCATCTCCAGTATCCATAGTCAGATCCGCACTATTGAAATGCACGCAAAAAAAAGGGAGCAGCTCGAATGCTTGCCGGAGATGGTTGCAGAGATCGAATCTGTTATTTCTTCATGCATAACGCAATTGGAATCGGAATTAGATTAGCTAACCATTTCCAGATTTTCGCATTTCCACACTCTCATATTTGCCTTTCCACTCCCAAATTGGGAAAATATTCCAGTATTAAGGATCATAAGCAAATGATAATGAGCCGTTTATAATTCGGCACTCTTTTCGAAACAGTAGAGTTATAAAAATTAATTATCAACCGACTACCCATGTACACGCAAGATTCTCAGGGCATATTCATTGTTGAAGATAACGTCATGTATCAACAAATGATCGCCCGCGAGCTGGAATCCCTCGGAGGCCAGTTTTTTTTCTACACAACCGGTGAACACTGTATTGCTGATCTTTCGCGGAAGCCATCAATTGTCGTCCTCGATTATAATCTCGACGGAGAAATCAATGGATTGGAGACTTTGGAGGAGATTCGAAAATTTGACCCTTCCATTTTTGTGGTTTTATTTTCCAGTCAGAAGGAAGTGTACAACCACGAAAACAGGCGGCGTTATGGCTCTTTCGACTTCATCGAGAAAAAAGATAAATCTTTTTCATTGTTGAAGAAATTCATCCAGGCAAAGGTTGAATGTGAAGCGCTTCATGCAAACAGTTAAACCTACCGTATGAATAATTATCAGATACCCTATTACAAAGAACAGGATGTTGTTGATCCTGACGAAAGTTTTGAAGAGTATGCGTCGGAGACCTTTTTCCCCGATTACCTTTTTGAAATGCTGCACAGAACGCAGGATACGAAGATTAGTAAAAAAAGGTCTGTCCGGTCATCCCTGAATCCGGATTTTCATTTTGAAATTCGTAATGAGCCGGGGAAACATTTTTGGGTTGAATGTAAATACCTGGAAAATGATCAGGTGCATGACGCAATGCACATTTTCACAAATGATCAGCTGAATCGTTTTAAGTCATTCGACAATTCGTTTCTTTTCCTTTGTGTGAAAATCCAGCGTGAGGAATATTATTTCTTCGTGCCCTTTAACCAGATCAAATCGACTGATTTATATTTTTCATTCCTGAATACATATATTGTATCTGTTGAACCGCCCATCAGTCCGGAGTTGATTGCAAAATATTTAAGGACCTGGAAGATTTACTAATCGATTGAATAGCTGTCAACCCGGAATTCTGGAAATATACTTCTCGATTTGTTTGATCTGATCCACAATCTGCGGAGTTGTTGGTTTCAGATTTTTTGCTTTCCTGAAAAATTCTTTTGATGCCCGGAATTCCCTTTTCGTCATCATAATGGAACAAAGCTGCAGGTACGCTGCTGCCTGATTTTCCTTATCCGGCAATCCTTTGCTGATCGCCTGGCGTATCAATCCCTCTGCTTTCCGGATATCATTTTTCTGCATAGCCAGCATACCCATTTGAAGAAGACTGGCGCCTTCTGCTTCTTTCATTGGCATACCCAGATCCAGCCCCTTGCGCATATTGACTTCTGCTCCGTCAAAATCATTTTTCATCATGGCGATATTGCCCTTCAGTGTATAATAAACCGAGCGGATGGGTTTATAAAGCAGGTTTGGAAATTTGATGGTTGCAATTACTTTCTCGGCTCCTTCCATATCACCCGCTTCCATATGTTCCTGAATCAGACGAAGGGGTCCGAAAAAGAAATGACCTGCAATCAGCACAAGGCCTACCAGATAGGGAAGGAACGCTGGCCAGAAACCGGCGTAAATATTAGTAAGTACGCCGATGGCGATCAGGGCTAGCCCGATGTATAAACGATATTTAATGATAACGCTGTAAAACTTCATAACCTCAATTTGGGCTGCAAAGATAGCCTGATTTCAGCGATTACCATATCCTCAATCGTTACCGGCAGACTAGAATCTGTCGTTGTTGACCTCGATCCAGTAACCGTCCGGATCTTGTAAATAAATCTGTTGAATCTTATCGGGCCGAAGGGCTATTTTCCCGGTTTCACCCTGAAAATTGCCGTATTTAATGCCCATCTGGTCGAGATGCTTCATAAAATCCGGGAGCGAGGCGACGGTAAAAGCCAGGTGAATATTTACATCATGCGGAACATCTTCCTTGGCTCCGCTGACCACGTGGAGTTGGTTATGTTCTCCTATTTTAAACCAGACATGTCGTTGGTCATGGAAAGGCTCGGGAATCGTATCCAGCAGCATGACTTTTTTATAAAATTCGGCTCCCCGCGCGAGATCCGTGACATAAACAGTCAGATGATTAAACTGTGGCTTCGACTGGGCGTTCGTTTGGAAAGAAAGGCCAACGAACATTAAAATACCTGTGAATTTTAGCAATCGCATCATGTAGAAGTTTTGAAATATGAAGTTAAGGGGAAAGGGATTCTTCTATCAGAAAATCTTGATCCTCGTTAATTACACTTATTATATTCGTCAATTATTCTCAGCAGCACATCAGGATGTTTTTTTATATTGAAGGAAGTAAGAGGTATAAAATAACCCTTCTCTTTTTCCTCAATTTTTTGAGCGAGACTGGGACAATCAGCGACCAGCAGGCTCATTTTTTGTTCAAAGGATGGCAGGAGTAAACTACTCCTTGTATTTATTGCATCCAGTGGCCCGCAGGAGGGATAAGATAAAAAATAAATATATTCAATATCGACACCGCCATTACTTCTTCCGGATTCGTATAATTCATACAATTGAAATCTGGAATTTTCACCCGTCAGTCGTTTTACGAACAGTAACTGGTAAATACCGTTCATATGAATGTCCAACTTCTTGAGCGCATAGTAATTTGACTCAAACCAGTAGCCGGATATTTTATTTAAATCTACACTTTCGGTTGAGTCCTTTCCCTCTGGAATAAACTGTATATAGTTATTGTATGATGAATTCAGACTACTGGTATTCTCATGTAAGATGTTTATTTTACCGGTAACTTTTGCCTGATCCCGGAAAACCAGGTTCACTTTTTCCCAATGTACTTCATTGGAAGTTACAAATTCAGAAGGGGACTTACAGCTAAAAAGGAAAATAGAAAAAACGAATAATTGTTTCATGTGGGTTGCGGGTTCGGTCAGAGCCGTAGAATAATGAATGAAGGAAACAAGATAATATAAAATATCCTTTTTCAAAAACTTCAGGACTTTAGCAGGTCCGCACGATAGCCGGAAAACAGGCAGATTTCTGAAAACGATTCATCGAAACTTATTTGACCTGTGGAGTTATAGGGAAAGGGAATTGTTTCGGAAAAATCTTACTTTTGCAACCTTCAAATGAAGAAGGTCCCGTAGTTCAATGCCTGCTTCAGCTGAAAAATAATTTGGTCCCGTAGTTCAATGGATAGAATAGAAGTTTCCTAAACTTTTGATGCAGGTTCGATTCCTGCCGGGACTACCACTTATCGCGTAAGGCGCTGATTCTACAGCGTTCTGCGAAATTCCTCTTTTGTAGTTGACGTATGGGTTGACGTTTGGTGATAATAGGAAGAATATAACTCCTCATAGATCCTTTATAAGTCCATCACCGGCAACTTTAAGTTCCAGATATCCTTCAAGTCCAGAGAATATAGCAGATGAAGTTTAATCGGTAACTCTGCGCCAGCCAG